>DASPXY010000085.1:0-6175 GCA_035637055.1 Gemmataceae bacterium
AAGGTGAAGTCGCCGGACTACCTGCGCCTGATGCGGCAGATGGCGCTGTGTACCTATGACCGTACCGTCGCCCTGCTCGCGGCGAACCCGCAAGTCCAGACCTGGACTGACTTGGAGGCGTTCCTCAAGGCCACTGGCAAGGATGAGATGCCGGAGGAACTGCTACCGTATTATCGCGAGCATTACGAGCGCCACAGCGCCTACGTGGACGCTTGTGAGCAGCTGCGGGCGTGGGCGGAGGGCATGGCGCGGCGGCTGGAGGCGGAGGTTGGCGGTCGCTCGGCGCTGGAGCCGCGCCTGTTCCGGAAAGTGTTCGCGGCCAGGGCGACGGGTTATCCGCACTCCGGCCTGATCTTCGCCGCCCTCGACGGCCGCCTCGACCTGAATCGGGTTCGCGAGTATGTTGCCACTCTCCCGGAAGCCCAGCGAGCGCTCCGGGAAGTCCGCTAATTTCGGAAGGAGTCGCCGTATGCTCGATCCCGTCCGTCAAGAAGTCATCGCCCTGGCGCACACCGTCGTCGTCAAGGTCGGCACCAACGTCCTGACCGATGCGGACGGCCGACTCGACCCCGCCCGGTTGCGCGCCTTGACGGACCAACTCCGCCGCTTGCGGCAAGCGGGGCGTCAGGTGGTCCTGGTCAGCTCCGGGGCCATCGGCGCCGGGGTCGGGCAGCTGGGCCTGGGCCGGCGGCCGACCGACCTACGCCATTTGCAAGCGTGCGCTGCCGTCGGCCAGAGCTTCCTGATGCGCGCTTACCAGGAATGCCTCGCTCCCCACGGCATCCACACCGCCCAGATCCTCCTCACGGCCAGCGATTTCGACAACCGCGCTCGCTATCTCAATGTGCGCAATACGATCCTCACCCTCTTCGAGTGGGGGGTCGTGCCGATCATCAACGAGAACGACACCGTCAGCGTCGCGGAGATCCGCTTTGGTGACAACGACCACCTCGCCGCGATGGTGACGAACCTGCTGCGCGCGCCGCTACTGATTTTGCTTACAGTGGTGGACGGATTGTACTCCGGCGACCCGGCGACCGATCCCGACGCCCAGCTGCTCACAACGGTCCCGCTCATCGATCCCGACGTGGTTGGGATGGCAGGCGGCAGCCGCAGCACCTTGGGAACAGGCGGCATGCGCAGCAAGATTCGCGCGGCCCGCCTGGCGACCGCCGCCGGGGAGTCGGTCATCATGGCGAACGGCGCCCGCGCGGGGGTACTGGACGCGATTTTCGCCGCCGAGCCGATCGGCACCCTGTTCTTGCCCCACGGAACCACGGTGCCGGCGTGGAAGCGCTGGTTAGGCTACACCGCTCGTCCGCGCGGCCGCTTGATCGTCGATGCCGGGGCGCGCAAGGCGGTGGAACGCGGCGGGAGCAGCCTGCTGCCCATCGGCGTCGTCGAGGTGGCCGGCGGTTTCAGCAAGGGAGATGTGGTTGTGCTGTGCGACACTGAGGGGGTGGAGTTCGCCCGCGGGTTGACGAATTACTCGGCCGCCGATGCCGAGCGAATTCTCGGCCTGCGCACCGAGCGCATCGGCGAGGTGCTTGGCGCCGTCCCCTACGAGGAGATTGTTCATCGGGACAATCTGGTGGTGATCGTTTGAACAAAGAGTAAGCCGGGAATTGTGTCTCCTTCAGCGCGGAGTTATAGTGAAGAAGTGAGGTTAGGGAACGGCCGGTGGGTCGTCTTGACTAATAACTACGGTAAGCGGACCGTGGACCCATTGAAGCACTCATGAAATCGGGCCCGCAAACGGCCGGTACACTCTGTTCCCACGGTCATCGAGCCGTGGACCCATTGAAGGAAGGAAGAGCCCCGTGGCCGCTGGAAGTACGGTGAACATAACCCACGGTGAACGGACCGTGGACCTATTGAAGCACTCATGAAATCGGGCCCGCAAACGGCCGCTGCACGACAGGCGGACTTCGAGGTGCTGTATCAACGGCACAGCCGGGAAGTCTGGGCGCTCGCTTACGCTCGTTGGATGAACGCAGATGTCGCCCAGGACATCATGCAGGAGACCTTTCTCCGTTTGTGGAAACAATGGCAGGATGGCGGCGAAGCGATCCTGAACCCGCGGGCCTGGCTGCTGCGCGTGGCGCGCAACCTCGCCGAGGATCACGCGAAAAGCGCCTTTCGCCGCAACGGCACCCATCCGCCGCAGACGATGAACGGGGTCCGCTCGCACGACCCGCTGCCGTTGGAATCGCTGGAACGCGAAGAGACCTTCACGCAATTGCGTGGCATCATGGAACAACTGTCGCAGCCCGACCGCGAGATATTGACTCTCCGGTACGCGCTGGACTATAACGCCAACGAAATTGCTGAACTGCTGAGCATCGCTGCTACCGCAGTTCACATGCGCCTCAGCCGTGCGCGCCAACGTCTGGCCGAACGGCTGCAGGACCAGGGAGTAGTGACCCCCCATGAATAACACCCAACGATCCCTGTTACTCGGGGAGCGGAACGGCCACGGTGACGACCTCGACAGTCTGCTGCGCCGGTTCTTCCGCTCCGAGATGCCGAAGAACTGGCCCGCCCCGCCGCGCGTTGCCGAACCGCCTCGCACCCAGCCGCGTCGCCCAGCGCGGTCGTGGTATCGCTGGACCAGCCGCCTCGCCCTCGCGGCTGCGGTGTCGTTTTTCCTGATTGGTTATCTCACCCTCGCCAACTTGTTCCCAAGTGGCGAGCGTCGGAATGGTGAACCGCTCAAGCCCCTGATCAGCCACAAGGACAGGCCGCTGCCTCTGCAGATCGATAAGACGCGGAGCGGGCGCCCGGTCGGCAGCAGCGGTTTCTGGAAGGATGGGAAGATCATCCTCAACGTGAAAGAGCTGGGCAAGTGAGCTGGTCGCTCCCTTCGCCGACGCAGGAGAGGTTATGCCGCGCCCCCAACTCGCCCTCTGTTTCCTGCTTGCAGTCTGTCTCACAACGGGGCGTTCCCAACCCCCCGACGCGGACAAATCCGGGGGCGCCCCAGCGCCCTCGCCCAACGGTGTTCGGTTTGGCCCCGTCCCCGAACTCCTCTACGAGCATCTCCACATCGCGGGTCTCAAACGTGGCCAGGGGGCCGTCGTTGAACAGGTGACCGCTGACTCGCTCGCCTTCAAGGCTGGCCTGAAGCGCCACGATATCCTGCTCTCCTACGACGGCATGTCGATCCGCGATGGCAAGCATTGCCTCCGACTGCTGGCGACCGCCCATCGCAAAGCGCCGCTTGTCCTGTTGCGCAGCGGTCAGGCGATGACGCTGCAGGTCTCCTTCGCCCCCTCCCCAAGCAGCATCACCCACGAGTCGCCGAAGGGCACGATCAAGCCGGACGGCCCACCCGCCGTTGACGTCGAGGCGCAGCCGCTCGACGGGGGCAAATTGCGCGTCATCTTCACCTTCTACTCGACCGGCAAAGGCAAACTCGAGCAACTGACCTGTTCGGGTTCGCTCGCCGAGATCCAGGAAGAGGTTCGCGTTCAGGGCAAGCGCCAGCACATTCCGGCGCGCGTGCAGGAACTCATCGACGTCGCCCTGAAGCGACTGCGCAGCCTGAGTTCGCAGTGAGGCCCCATGACGACCGACAAGAACGACGGGCTGGGACACGGTTTCTGGGCCGGCATCCTCGGTCTGGTGGGCTTGTTTACCGTGGTATTGGTTCTCCTCGGCCTGCACGTCGCCAGGCAACTCGCGGAGCGCAACGAGCGTGTTGCGCCGGGCTTTCACTTCTTCCAGTTCGAGGAGAGGGTGAAAGTCCAAGAGGGTGCGCAGTGGTGAGGTCCGTTCGGCGGATGCCTCCTACGTCTCCTCTCCAAGTCCTCCATTCCCTTCGGCTGCGCTTCCGTTGCCTTTCCCGCAAGGGGCGAGGGCTGCGGCCAAATCGCTTGAGTAGCGGCGCGCCTACGGGTAGACTTACGTTGGCTGCCAGCACGAGTGCGGCCGCGTTGCCGGCGTCTAACCCCGCGGTGAACGATGTCCCAGGCCAGTCCGCCGCTGTTCTGTCAGGCGTTCTCGCTGCCCAAGCGCGGTAACAGCGCCGAGGAGTACGAGGACGCCGCCGCCGCGGACCCGCGCCGCGGTCGCTTCGCCATCGCCGACGGTGCTGCCGAAAGTTCCTTCGCCGCGCTCTGGGCGCAGTTGCTCGTCACGGGGTTCGCCACCGCGGAATCGACCGACCTGACCCCGTGGCTGAACTGGCTGCCGGCGTTGCAGCAGCGCTGGGACGCGACGGTTAGCGGTCGCGCGCTCCCCTGGTTCGCCGAAATGAAACTCCAGCAGGGCGCCTTCGCGACCTTTCTCGGCGTCATCGTCGAGCCGGCGCGCTGGCGGGCCGTGGCGGTCGGCGATAGTTGCCTGTTCCAGATCCGCCGCGGCCGCCTGCACCGGGCCTTTCCGCTGACCAGCGCCGACGGGTTCGGCACCACGCCCTGGCTGGTGGGTTCGCGCACCTCCTGCGGCGCGGCGCTTGAGGATCGCTCGCAGCGCGCCGAGGGTGACTGGCAGACCGGAGATCGACTGTGGCTGATGACCGACGCGCTGGCGTTGTGGTTTCTCGAAGAGGTGGAGCGTTGCCGCGGACCGTGGCAGGAACTCGAAGGGTTGCTGCGCGCGGCGACGCCGCGTGACGCCTTCGTGGAATGGGTGGGAAAACAGCGTGACGCCTGCCGGCTGCGCAACGACGATGTGACGTTGATGGTGATCAATCATAGCCGCTGATACATGATCCGGTTGAGCCTGCCCG
Organism: Gemmataceae bacterium; assembly: GCA_035637055.1. Classification (GTDB taxonomy): domain Bacteria; phylum Planctomycetota; class Planctomycetia; order Gemmatales; family Gemmataceae; genus DASPXY01. Next base: position 4,733 of record DASPXY010000085.1, read on the forward strand.
GTCTGGAGGGCGAGGCTCCTGCCGAGCCGCTAAGGAGAATGGCTCGGCAGGAGCCTCGCCCTCCAGACCGGACTGGACACCTTCAATCGGATCGCGCCCTTTCTTCAGGAGCCAGTGGCCGTGAAAACCGCCTCGACGCCGACCGCCGATTCCTATGTCCGCTTCAGCTCCCGCGAGCACCAGACAAACGAGAGGGTATAAATCGCATGAGCGGCCCGTGCGTGGCACCGTACGGCTCGTGGAAGTCGCCGATCACCTCGGAGCGCATCGTCTCCGGCACCGTCGGACTGGAGCAGGTAGCGCTCGACGGCGACGACATTTACTGGATCGAGTCGCGGCCTTTGGAGGGTGGGCGCTATGTGATCGTCCGCCGCACACCCGACGGGCAGACGCGCGACATCACTCCGCCGCCGTACAACGTCCGCACGCGCGTCCACGAATACGGCGGCGGCGCCTATGCGGCGCGCGACGGGATTGTCTACTTCGCGAACTTCGCGGATCAACGGCTGTATCGCCAGGACAGGGACGCAGCGCCGCAGCCGATCACGCCGGCAGGGCCGCGCCGCTATGCCGACCTGGACATCGGCCCTCAAGGGGATATCGTTTGTGTCCAGGAGGATCATAGCGCGGCCGATCATGAGCCGGTCAATACGATGTCGGGCTGACGGCGGACGGGGTCGTTCGCTTGCAACGGCTTCCGGCAAGCGACTTCTGCGGTTGGCCGCGGGTCAGTCCCGACGGACGTTTTCTGGTCTGGCTGGCCTGGGATCACCCCAATATGCCCTGGGAGATTTCCGAACTGCGGGTCGCAGCCAGGCAACAGGACGGCATCTTTGGCCCCGCCGACCTCATCGCCAGCCTCGCGCTTCAACACGGCTACGACTCGAATTTCCAACCAGAGTGGTCGCCCGAAGGCACGCTGTACTATGTTTGTGACCACAGCGATTGGTGGAATCTGTATCGAGGCTACCGTCGCCCGCCAGATTCGCTCTGCCCGAGGGAGGCGGAGTTCGGGCGGCCGCAGTGGCTCTTCGGCAATCCCACCTATGCCTTCGCAGGGCCCGGCCGCATCGTCTGCAGTTTCTGCGAGCGCGGCCTCTGGCAGCTCGCTCTCCTCGACACGAACAGCGGCCGCCTCGAACGGATCGACGCCCCGTACACCGACATCTGGAGCGTGCGTGCGACGCCAGACTACGCGGTCTTCTGCGCCTCGTCGGCGACGGAACCGGCGGCGGTCGTGCGGCTCGATCTGGCCACGCGGAAACTCGAAGTGCTGCGCCGCTCAAGCACATTGGAGATCGACAATAGGCACATCTCGGTGCCGCGCGCCGTCGAGTTCCCGACGGAAGGCGGACAGACGGCCCATGCGTTTTTCGCATCATTTGGGGCAGAGGTAGAGTCGATCCAAGTGGAGCAGGTGATCCAACCTATGCTCGACTACAT
>DASPXY010000086.1:0-4816 GCA_035637055.1 Gemmataceae bacterium
ATCGACCTGAAGTGGTGAGGCGGACCAGGACGCGCTGGCTGCAGCGGAATGAGGAGGCTCGGTGCTACCACTACAAAGCACGCAAACTCCTGGCGCCTCAACGGGTTAATCAACGGGAATGAGGAACACAGTAGAAGTAGAAAGCCTTGCAACAAGGCAACGGGGCACGCGCCCTACCGTCTGACGGAGGAAATTCTCGCCCGTAGCGTCGCCACCACTTGGAGCGAGGCAAAGGGAGAGTGGGAACTCCTCCGGATCTATTTCTCGCCACCGGACCAGCGAGGAACCTGCCTCTGCGGACACTCCCCGATTATCGAGCACTGCGTCCTCGTCAACCGACGCAACGGCAACACGGCCGTCGTCGGGAACGTGTGCGTCACGCGGTTCCTCGGCCTGGACACCGCGGCCGTCTTCCGCCTCCTGCGCCGGCTGAGGGCAACCCCCGAGGGGGCGATGAGCCGGGCGGCGGTAGAGCACGCCCGCGGCCGGGGCTGGTTGACGGAGTGGGAGTGGGGTACTACCTGGACACGCTCCGCTGGCGCTGGTTGTCGGCAAAGCAGCGGGCGAAGCGGGTCGAGATCAACTGGGCCGTTCTGGCTCGCGCGACGGGGGAGGGCCGGCGCCGTGCCTAAGCTGCCTCCTCTTCCGCTCTGCGATCTCGACTTGGCGAACCTCCGCGAGTCTGGACTGACCGACACAACGATTCGCGTCAACAAACTGCGCACGGAGGGGGGAAAGTTAGTGTTCCCCTACCGCAATTTGGATGGGCAGGTGAACGGCTTCGCTCGTTGCCGCTTGCAAGTTCCTCGCACGGATCGTGACGGCAAACCCGTGAGATACGAGCAACCGCAGGGAACCCCGCTCCGAGCCTACTTCCCGGTGGCAAGTCTGGAGAACCTGCGGGATGGGGAGATCCCCGTCTATGTTACCGAGGGGGAGAAGAAGGCGCTTGCCTTGTCGCAACTCGGAGTGGCGGCGGTCGGCATCGGCGGCATCTGGTGCGGCTGCAAGAAAGGCACGGAGGAATTGATTGCCGACCTGGCTGCGATACCCTGGACCGACCGCGTTGTGTATGTCGTGTTCGATTATGACGCGAAGGCCACTACCCGGCGCGACTCCGAAGCGGCACGCAACCGGCTCGCCCGCGCGTTGAAAGCCGCAAGCGCCCACGAGGTCTACAACGTCGAGCTGCCGCCCGGTCCCGACGGGACCAAGCAGGGCGTGGACGACTTCTTGAAAGCCAACGGTGGGGACGCCTTCAACGCGCTGGTCGAGAAGGCGATTCCGATAATTCAAATAATTCCGGGCGTGCCCGCGGAGAGGAAGCCGAATCCGGTAATTCAAATAATTCCCCCCACGCTTGGGGAAGCCGCCTATCACGGCCCCATAGGGCAGTTCCTGCGCGCCGTCTCCCCCTACACGGAGGCGACCGACGCAGGCATCCTCGCCCACCTGCTCCCAGCCGTGGGCACGATCATCGGGCCGGGGCCGCGCGCACACGGCACGGAGCAGCCCGCCAGGGTCAACACCGTCCTGGTCGGTCCCACGTCCACCGGGCGCAAGGGCACGTCCCTCGTTCCCATCGACAAGCTGATGGAGGTGATCGACCCCAAGTTTTGGCGAGAACAGCGGGTCGGCGGGCTGTCTACCGGCGAGGGGTTGATCGCGAAGGTTGCCGACAAGGAGATCTCGAACGAGAAAGAGAACCGCATCGTATTCGTCGAGAAGCGGCTGTACGTCGTCGAGGAAGAGTTCTCGAAGGTGTTGGCCCAGCTCCGGCGCGAGGGCAACGTCCTCTCACAAGTCATGCGCGAGAGCTACGACAGCGGCAATCTGTCCGTCCTGACGCGGAAGAACCCGATTGAAGCCTTCGGGGCACACATCTCAATCACGGGCCACATCACGCCAGAGGAGCTGCACGACCGCTTCAACCACGTCGAGATGGCGAACGGCTTCGGCAACCGCTTCGCGTGGTTCGCGGTCAAGAGCGACAAGGTACTGCCCCGGTGCGACCCGATCCCGCCCGACCTCTATCAACAGTACGCACCCATCTTCGCCGGGCGGATGAACCTGCCCGGCCGTGTGGTCCCACTGGCTGCGCCTGCGATGGGGAGGTGGGCGGACGAAATCTATCCCCACCTCCGCCAAGACCGGCCCGGACTCGCTGGGGCGCTGCTCGCTCGCGGGGCCAGCATCGTACTGCGGATCGCCCTCATCTATTTCCTTCTTGATCCCCCATCAACAGGCGTAAGCTAGGGGATCGCCCCTGTCCACCTTGACGCCGCGATGGCAGTGTGGGACTACTGCGAGGAATCGGTCCAGATGTTGTTCAAGACCCGCAGCGGCACGATGCTGGGGGACAAGGTGTTGGCCCTCCTTGCCGACGGGCCGATGACCAAGGACAAGATGAACGACCACCTCTCGCCGAAGCAGAAGGAGGAGATCAATGCGGTGTTGGCTACCCTGGAAGTGGCCGGGCAGGTGGTCAAGGAGCTGGAGCAGAAGACCGGACCGGGCCGGCGGGCGGTCTGTTACAGGCTGCCGGGATAACGGGGGGAATTATTTGAATTACCCGAATTGGGGAGAACGGGCCGGGCCGCCTGTCCTTTCTCCTGGGGGAGAAGGTACGCCGCCGGTCCGGTATGATGGAGCACGAACGGCGAAGGGATCGCGAGGCCACGCATGGAAACAGATTCCGCGAAAACGTTACCCAAGACGCTGCCCGGCGTCGTTTGCGAGCAATGGAAACGCTGCGGACGCAAGAACTGCCGTTGCGTCGCCGGCGCGCTGCATGGCCCGTACTTCTATCGGTTCTGGCGTCAGGCCGGACGGCTGCGCAAAGCCTACGTGCCGCGCAACGCGGTCGATGATGTTCGGAAATGCTGCGCGGCACGGCAGGAAGCGACGCGCTCCCACGCGGCTGCATCGGCGGAGTTGCGGCGAATGACGGAAGTTCTTCGAGAGGCAGAGCACCATGAATCAGGTAATAACGGCAGCTGAAGCCAACGCCGTCACGATGGACTTGGCAAACTCGTTTGGCAGGCTTCTGAAGTCCTATCAGGCCGTATTCGAGGTGTCGCGAGATGAAGCGTTGACGAGGATTCGAGACGTTCCAGACGACAACGAATCTCGAATCCTGGATCGGCCCCCGGATCAAGCGCGATGGGAAGACCTTCGTCGTCTGGCCGAAAAGAATCCGCAACGATTCCTTGAGTTATGGCAAGCAGTCAAAAAGGCGGCCCTCGACGAACTGCAAAGCGGACAACGCGCTGCGAAGGTCGTCGAGATGGGGTTTAACCTTTGCTGGAATCGTGCTCAATTCCTTGCGCTCCGTGCGGAGTTGTCCGATTCCCTCCAGCCGGCGAACGGGATCGAAAGGCAACTGCTCGACACGATGGCCCAGGCGCAAACCGCATTCCTGTATTGGCTCGAACAGTCGATGGAGTGGGCATCGATGGAATGCGTGAACGAGGAACGCTTGCGGGAAGCGGGATGTTACCTTGCCCCGCGCCTGACGGATGCCGAGGCCGTTGAACAGGCGGCAACGATGGCGGATCGGTTCAACAAGATTTTCCTGCGGACGTTGCGCGCGTTTCGGGATCTCCGCCGGCACACGGCCCCGGTCGTCATAAAGAAGGCCAAACAAGGACACTCCTCGCTGATCCCCACCACTCAGGCCACCTTTTTCTTCCTCCCCGCAGCCGGCTGCGGTGGAGAGCGTTCTCCTGACTGCTTCGCTTCCCGGTTGGCAGCGGCCACCTCGGCGGCCTGCCGCCAACAGACATCCAGCAGCAGGACCACCCAGCGCACCACCCACTTCCGCTGCCGCCAGCGCTACCGCACCTTCGCCGCGAAGCGTAGCCGCCGGTGCAGCCGCTCCACAGGATTGTTCGTCCGCACTTGGCTCCCGGCTGGCTGTCCGACGAAGGCCATCGCCTTGGTCAGCTTCGGGTCGGCCCACAGGTCCAAGGCCTCCACCAACTCCCGCACGCCCTGGTACTTCGGGTCGTAGCGCAGCCACGTGTACCGCCACCGCGCCACCCGCAACGTCTGGGCGTCGTCCAGCAGCCGGTAGCGATCCTGGCGGAACGACCACAACGGCCGTAGCTCAGGCAGGTAGGCAAAGAGCTGCGCCAGCTCCTCCCTCGCCGTCTCGGTCAGTTTGGCCGTCCGCTTGACGATCAGGAAGCGATGCTGCCAGACGAACGCCGCCTTCTCCTTGGCGGTCGGGCCGCGCTGGCGCCGCCGGGCCTGGTGCCGCTTGCTGGGGCGGCCACGCCGCCGCTTACGGCCAGCCCGCCCGCGCCGCGCTTGCGCCCGCCGCAAGCGCCGCACGCCCGCCAGCACCTTCTCCAGGACGTCGCGCAGCACGTGGAAGACGCACAGCTGGTGCTGGGCACCAGGCCAGATCTCGGCCAGCAACGCCGGATAGAGGTTGGAGCCATCGCTGACCACCACCTCGGGCCGCAAGCCCCAGCCGGCCAGGTTGTGTAGGAAGCGGCGCATATGGTCCTGGTCGTTGGCCCCGACGAGAGCGAAGCCGACGGGCAGGTCGGCCAGAGGGTCGGTGGCCAAGAGCAAGGTGTACTGGCCCAGGTGGAGTTCATCGACGCACAGCGTCCCGGAGAAGCGTTCCAGGACCAGCCGGCGGTGCTGGGCCAAGTCCAAGCGGGCCAGTTGCCAGCGCAGGCAGTCGTAGACGAAGCCGTCGGAGAGGGCGACCAGGAAGTCCCGCTGCAGGGCGGCTTTGGTCTGCTCGACGTTGAGGCGGTCGCGCAGCAGGCGGTCGAGGACGGCCTGGCGGACGGTGCCGTCA
>DASPXY010000087.1:0-2914 GCA_035637055.1 Gemmataceae bacterium
AACAAAAATCGTCAAGAGACGCGGTGCGCCTATTGACTAAAGAGGCCATAGAGCGGTTCGGCGGCGTATGGACTCAGCCAACATCGACATCCGTAAGACCGTCTTTCAACGTTCCGTGGATGTGAATCGCGTGGTTCCCGAACAGGGATCCGTCATCCCAGAACTCGATCCCGCCATCACCGTAAACATGGATTGACTGAAGCTTCATCGCTCTCTTGAATGCCGCCGGGGTGAACTCCCGCTCGCCTTCGGCCAGCCAGCCGTCGTTTTTCGTCTCCAGCAGATGATCCACGGCAAACTGCTCAACCTTCCGCTTCCACGCCGCTTGATCGGCCCACAGGCTCTCGGCCGTCTTGATCGCACCGGCGATGCCGCCGTCTTCGTCCGGGTCGAGATGCAACATCACCTCGTGGCGGTTCCACTTTGCCTTCCCCTCGAACCAATGCAGTTTCCGATTCAGGACAAGGTCGCCGAAGCGGCGGGTCGAAACGACCACCGGCTCTTGAAGCCGCTCGGAGAGTTGGCGCAGCGTTTTATCCCGCCGGTCGGCGGTGAGCACTTTCTCCACGACCGCCCGTCGATGGTCCTCGGAGAGCAGGACCGAGAAGCGCTGGATCGAATAGTCTGGGAATGACTCGAAATGCTTCGAGTCGAATGACCGTCCGTCGGGCGACGGCGGCACACGCCGCAGCAATGTCAGCTCGCGGCCGACGAGCGGCCCGCCGGAAAACCGCCAATCCGTAAATGCAAAGAAGTGGACATCGGAGCCGCTTCCCGATTGATGGCCCGGCGCAACAACGCCTTCGATGACGCGGCATTCCTCCTCGTAAGCGACGCCTTTGGCGGTATCGACCGTTACCAGTGCGTTGCGCGCCGATTGTTTGAACGACGAGGGCATAGGAAAACCTTGACCAAACGGAGATCGAAGCCGCCGAACTGGTGATTCAGCAGACCGGCCTGTCAGCCTAATTCGGCCGATCACCAGAAGACCGCACCGGTCGGCAGAAGACGGCGCCGGTCGGCATATCCAGTTCCCGGTCAGCCTAATTCGGCCCTGCCGGTCAGCATAAGACCGCGCCGGTCGGCCTAATTCGCCCCGCGCCGGTCCGCTGAGCACGGGTCGCGCCCCCGTACCGCGATGCGCGCCTCACCCCATTGAACGCTCCACCCATCTCCTGTCAAGCCTGGTTGTCTCTTTTCGGCTTTTGTTTCTCATGGTAAATTGGTGTGGTAAATTGGGGTAACTTGGTGTCGGGTCATTTTTTCGCGGTCCGCTGGACCGCGAAAAAATGAACTGGGCGCGGTAAGGCTCGCACGTATCCCTTCACGGTGAAATGCCTGGCAGGAGGATCTCGGACCTGCTCACAAGGCGCGCACCCCGAACGCAGCGACGCTCTGGGGAGGGTGTCAACGTGCAATGTAATGCAACCCAATTCCAGGCTCTCCCTCTCCCGTTATTTTACCACGCCACAGGGCCGGCTGTCTGCGGCATCCCTCACTTCCGCGGTGGCCGCCAGGCCCTCGCGCTCCCGCAACGCCGCCTCCTTGCGCTGTGGGACTGCTTGCGTCCCTAGGCAAGTCGTGGCATGATGGGAAAGCCGGGCGGGAAGCATCCCCGCTCACGCGGCACACACCCGGAGGCCACCTCATGAAGATCGTCCACACACTGGTTGGGTTTGCCCTGGAAACGGTCGCCGGCACGGCGAAAGGCACCGGCGGGGTCACCGATTTCCTCGAACGCTGCTTCGCCGATCCCAGCCAGCGGCTCAACAAGGCCCTGCAGCGCGCCAGTCACCGGACCTGGCAGACCGTGGAAATGGCCCTCGCCGGCGATTCGCTCTGGACGCGACTCAAAGGGCTCCTCTCCCCGGCCGACGAGAAAGCCTTCCGCCAGCAGATCCGGACACTCCTGCAACTTGCCCCGCTCCCCGATCATCCCGACCGCGAACAGTTCTGCCAGGCGGCGCTCGCCGAACTGCAGGCCGCGCGCAAGGCGGGCCTGCTCGGCGGGGTCAGTATCGATGTCAGCGTCGTCGCCCGGCGCGTGGGTACACTTTCCTCGTTCGCCGACCCTGCCCAACGCCTGGAAGCGGAGTATCTCGCCGTCCAGGAAATCGCGATCGATCTGCAGCAAGCGGGCTATCGCTATCTCGCCTGGCTGCTGGGGCAGCGCCCGACGAAGGGGGCGCCGCTGCTGGTGCTGGCGATGCGCTACTTCTTCCGCCGCGAGGTGGAGATCGATGCCGAACTCGCCCGCGGCCTGACATTCTCGCAGCTGGAGGCCCAGGACACTGCCCTGCGCGGCCTGCACGAGAGCCTGCGGCGGCACGGCCGCGTCGTCGCCGAACAGCTGGCGACCTTGCTGACCGTGGCCACCGAGGCGCGCGACGCCGCCGTCGCCGGCCTGCAAACGGCCCTCGATCTCAAGGCCGAACAGCAGCGCCAGGGGCACGTCCTGACCGAACTCTACCAGGCGATGGCGCAACTGCTGGAGCAGAACAAGCTGCAACACCGCCCGGTTCACCAGGGCGACAGCCTGTCGATCCGCGACACCCGCGAGCGGCAGGCGGTCAAGGAACTGCTCGCCCGTTACCGCAGCCTGCCGGCGGCACAACGCCAGGCCGCCCCCGCCCTGCTCAATGGGCTGGGGAAACTCGAACTGGCCATCGGCGACTTTGACGAGGCTCAACGTGCGTTTACGCAGGCGGCCGAGTATGCGCCCGTGCCGGCCGCCAAGGCCGAGGCTCATTACAACGCCTACCGCGCCGCCCTGGAACGGAGGGACTTCGTCCAGGGCCTGGAGGAACTGCGGAAGGCGGCGGCGCTCGATCCGGAGCGCTTCATGCCGTTCCCGGTGAGCAAGTATCAGCCGGAGCGCATCCTGGGTGTCGGCGGCTTTGGGGCCACGTTCCTG
>DASPXY010000088.1:0-3469 GCA_035637055.1 Gemmataceae bacterium
CGACGTGAGCCTCAACAAGGATCTGTCGTACAAGCAACTGATCCAGACGGACGCCAGCATCAACCCCGGCAACTCCGGCGGGCCGCTGCTGAACGTCAACGGCGAGTTGATCGGCGTCAACGTGGCGATTCGCGCCGGGGCGCAGGGCATCGGCTTCGCCATCCCGGTCGATCAGATGATTCGCGTCGTCGGCGACATGCTGCGAACCCGCCGGCGACAAAGCATCTATGACGGCGTGGTCTGCCGCGACCTCATCGAGCAAACGGCGGAAGGAGCTGTGCGCAACGTCGTGGTGGAACGCGTCGAGACCGGCAGTCCGGGGGCCACGGCAGGGCTGCGAAAGGGCGACGTGCTGGTCCAGGCCGGCGACGTGCATGTGGCGTGCAGTTTCGACCTCGAACGTGCTCTGCTGGATCGTCGGCAGGGCGAGCATGTGCCGGTGCTGGTGCGTCGTCAGAACGCCGAGCAGCGTCTGGATCTGGTACTCCAGTCGTCCGCCCGCAGCCGGCCCGGCACGGGCGATGTGGTCTGGCGCAAACTCGGCCTGCGGCTGGCGACGGTGGACGGCGAACTGGTGTCGCGCGTCAACCGCCAGCTGCACGGCGGCCTCGAAGTGACCGCCGTGGACACCGACGGCGCCGCCGGACGGGCCGGCATTCGCCGCGGCGATATTCTCGTCGGCCTGCATCAGTGGGAGACACTGACGCTCGACAATGTCGTCTATGTCCTGAGCCACCCGGACCTGGTGAGCTTCAATCCGCTCAGTTTCCACATCGTTCGCGGCGGCCAGATCCGCCGCGGTTGGATCCAGCAGGTCGATTAAGTCAATAGTGGATGGTGGGTGGTGGGTGGTGGATGGTGAAGAAGACAACCAAGACCTGGTTCTTTCTTCACCATCCACCACCCACCCACCCACCATCCACTATTGACTTGATTGCCGCGGCCCTTACGTCAATAATAGACCTGTCCGGTTAGCTCCACTGCCGGTCATTAGTTGAATAGAGGACCATTAGCTCCATCCTTTGCCCTGCGATGAGGTGCCGTCATGTCACAAAGTCTGCAACATAAACTCGACCGGGTGCGCCGGCCGCGCGTCCAGATCACCTATGACGTCGAAACCGGCGGCGCCATGAGGGCCGTCGAGTTGCCGTTCGTCGTCGGCGTCCTGGCCGACCTGTCTGGGAAACCCAAGGAGCCGCTCAGGCCGCTCAAGGATCGCAAGGTCGTCATGATCGACCGCGATAACTTCAACGACGTGCTGGCCAAGGCCACGCCGCGCGTCGTCGCGAAGGTACAGAATCGTCTCACCGACGAGGATACCAAGCTGTCCGTCGAACTGAACTTCAAGCACATGGACGATTTCGAGCCGGCCCGCGTCGCGCAGCAGGTTCCCGCGCTCCGCGGACTCCTCGAAGTGCGCGAGAAACTCAACCAGCTCCTCACCAAGACGGAGGGGAACGACAAACTGATGGATCTTCTCGGCGAGGTGCTGAACAACACGGAGAAGGCCAAGGCTGTCCTGAAGGCGACCGGCGGTGAGGGTGCTGCGGCCCCTGAGGCGCCGAAGTGATGACAGGTAATGTCTTTCTCCCCTCTCCCCTTGGGGGAGAGGGGAGAAAGAGCCGGCAAGCGGCTCAAGAGGGAGTCCGATGAACGCCAGCGAGCTGTTCAAGGCGGGCAGACTGACCGAGGCGATCGACGCGCAAATCAAGGAGGTCAAGGCCCAGCCCGGCGACCACGCGCGGCGGCTGTTCCTCTTCGAGTTGCTCGCCTTCAGCGGCGACCTGGAGCGGGCGCGACGCCAGGTCGACGTGCTGAAGTTCGAGCAGCCAGAACTCGAGGCGGCGGTTCAGGGCTACCGCCGGTTGCTCGACGCCGAGCAGCTGCGGCGGCGTCTCTTCACGGAGGGGCTCAAGCCCGAATTTTTCAGCGAACCGCCGGAGCATCTCCGCCTGCGCCTTGAGGCCGTCAACCGGCTGCGCGAGAACAATCAGGCCGAAGCCGCCGCGACGCTCGCCAAAGCCGACGCTCTCGTGCCGACGCTCCGCGGCAAACTGAACGGCAAGGCGTTCGAGGGACTGCGTGACTGCGACGACCTGTTCAGCAGCGTGTTGGAGGTGATGGCCCACGGCAAGTATTTCTGGGTGCCGCTCGAACAGATTGCGATGCTGGCGATGAAACCGCCAAGCGTCCCGCGCGACCTGCTATGGTTCCCCGCGCGGCTCGATCTCCACGACGGAGCCAGCGGTTCCGTGTTCCTGCCAACCCTCTACCCCAACTCCCACGAACACCCGGACGACCAGATCAAGCGCGGCATGCAGACCGACTGGAAACAGGCGGAGGGCGGCCCCACGCTTGGCGTTGGTGCCCGCGAGTTCCTGGTCGGCGATGATTCCGTCGCACTCCTCAATTGGCAGGAGTTGGCGCTCGACGAGCCCGCGACATGAGTGAGGCCCTGTTCCCCTACTACGAGCGCGAGCTGCTCTTCGTCCGCGATCTCACCCTGGAGTTCGCGCGCCAGTATCCGGCCGCCGCGGCCCGCCTCCTCATCGAGCGCAACGGCTGCGCCGACGCCCACGTCGAACGAGTCATCGAATCCTTCGCCCTGCTCGCCGGCGGCCTCCATCAAAAGCTCGACGATGAGTTCCCCGAGCTGACCGAGGCGCTGCTGGCGGTCCTCTCTCCGCACTACCTCGCGCCCATCCCCTCGATGGCGGTGCTCCAGTTCGAGTTGGACCCTGCCCGCGGCCAGTTGCCCGAGGGGTTCCTGATCGCGAAGCACAGCCGCCTGTTCACGCAGCCCGTCGAGGACGTGCCGTGCAAGTTTCGCACCGGCTACCCCGTGACCCTCTGGCCGGTCCAGCTCACCGCGGCTCGCCTGCAGTCCCCGCCGTTTCCGCCCGGCCTGCAGATCCCGCAGGGCACGCGCATCGAGGCCATCCTCCGCCTGCAGTTCGAGGCGGTCGGTGGACTGAATTTCGGGGCGCTGGCGCTGGAGCGTCTGCGCCTTTACCTTCACGGCGACGCCGAGGTGATCCCCCTCCTGTACGAGCTGCTCTTCAACCATGCCGTCGAGGTCAGTTTTTCCGCCAGTGAACCCGGCCGCGGTCCGCCGCCGCTGTCCCTCAAACCGGCCCAGGCGCTGTTTCAGGTCGGCTTCGAGAAAGAGGAGAGCCTGCTGCCCTACGCCCCTCGCTCCTTCCTCGGCTATCGTCTGCTAACCGAGTTCTTCGCTTTCCCGGCCAAGTTCCTGTTCCTCGACCTCGGCGGCTGGAAGCTGGCGCGGCGGGCAGGCTGTACCGGCGACCGGGTGGAGGTCATCGTCTTCCTGAACCGCACTGCCCGCAATGTGGAGCAGGCCGTCAACGCCGCCACCTTTCGCCTCGGCTGCGCTCCCGTCGTCAACCTGTTCGAGCCGCCCCCCGTGCCGCTGGCGCTGACGCTGGGACAGCACGAATACCGCATCGTC
>DASPXY010000089.1:0-7142 GCA_035637055.1 Gemmataceae bacterium
GCGCCATGTACTGCGGCGAGCCGAGGATTGTCCCCTGGATGGTCAACTTCGCTTCGCCATCCTTCAGCCCCGCGCTGTGGACCAGGCCGAAGTCGAGCAGCTTCGCCACGTCGGCGACGCCGCCGCGCTCGCAGACGATCACGTTGCTCGGCTTGACGTCGCGGTGGATCAGGCCGATCGCGTGCGCCTCGCTGAGTGCGCCGCAGATCTGTCGCAGGAAGTGAACCCCTCGCTCCGGACTGAGCGGACCGTAGCGAGCCACCAAATCCTGCAGACTCAGGCCAGGCAGGTACTCCATGACGTAGTAGAAGGTGCCGTCGGCGGCGTGACCGTAGTCGTAGACCTCGACGGTGTTCCAGTGTGTCAGCGTGGCCATCGCCTGCACCTCGCGCTCGAAGCGCGACAGATTCGTCTGGTCGCCCGCCTGGTCGGGTCGGATCAGCTTGATGGCGCAGGCGCGGCGCAGCAGCAAATGTTCGCCCAGGTAGACCTCGCCCATGCCGCCCTTGCCGAGGCGTTCCTTGAGCTGATACTGCCCGAGCTTCCGCGCTTCCAGGGCCTCCTGCTGCAGCTCGCTGATCTTGTAGGAGCCGAAGATCGCGATCGCCCCACCGATGCCCAGGATCATGCTCATGTCGAGGAGCAACTGCACCACCTCGCCGCTCAGCCTGGGACACGTGCTGCAGGTAAACGCGGTCAGGGTCAACGGCGTGAGCGTCATCAGGCCGACGACGAGAGCGCAGCGCTTCCAGGTGTTGGGAATGAACGTGCCGTAGATCACGATCAGGAGGAACCAGCGCAGGCTATGGCCCTGGGTCGCCAAACGGAGGACGCGTTCCTGGCTGACGGGGCTTGCCGGGTCGGCCAGGCTGAGGACCGCGCCGTTGTGGAAAACGGCGAACTGGAGCCACAGGAAGAACGCCGCGGCTGTTCCGAACAGCACCAGTTCGAGGGAGCGCAGCGAGCAGATCGACAATCGCCAGGCACTCCAGAGCGTCGTGGTAACCGCGACCATGACGGCGACGACCAGGGCATGGATGGCCAGGTCGATCGGGCGGCTGGAGGAGTGAGCGCGGTCGATCAGGCTGCGGAGCAGGGCAAGGCCGAAGCCGGCCAGGGTGATCGTGGCCGCGATGCGCAGCCGGCGCCGCAGCAGACATTCGATCTCACTGGTAATGTGCTGCCCGGATTCACCGACGAGGGCGAAAAACCTGCTACATCTGGGGCGAGGGCTGGGCGGAGCACTGGGATCGAAGTCAGTGGTGGCTCCGTCCCCGCTCGCGTACGAAGTTGTCATGGAAGCCCCTCTCGCTTGGTGGCGGTGTCAGAACCCCTCCCCCCCAACCCCCTCCCCGCAACGGAGAGGGGGAGCAAGCACAATGGCGTCTTTTCTTCTCCCCCTCCCCTAAAAGGAGAGGGGGTTGGGGGGGAGGGGTTTTTCCCGCGCAGGGTTACCCCGCTTTCTCTATCTTATGGAGCCGTGTCCAGGGGGGAGGCGCAGGGCAGCGGCGTGAGGAAGCGATAGACCACCTCGGCAAGCACCTCCGGATGCGTAAACATCGGCAGGTGGCCGCAGCCAGTTAGTTCGACCCGCGTTGCATTCGGCAGCCCGTCAAGCAGTTCCCGCTCACAACCCCGGTTGACGAGCGGGTCACGGTCGCCGCAGACGAGCAACACGGGCTGACGGATCGCCGGCAGCAGGGGGCGCAGGTCGAGCCGCTTCAGGACAAGGGCGCGGTGGGCGACGGCGGCCATCGGCGTCACCCCCCAGCGCGTCAGGAAATAGTCCCACCATTCCGGAGCGCGCTCGGCGAAAGCCGCCTGGTGAGACTGCCGCAGCACGGCCTCACGAAAGGGCAGGCGGCGCATCGGCCCCGGCCAGTAACGGGCCAGCGACGCCAGGAGGATTTCCGCCCACGCCAGCCGCCGATGGGCGAAGCCGCCCTGAAGGACAGCGCGCGCCACGCGCTGCGGTTGGTCGTGCAGCAGACGCAGCACGATCGTCGAGCCGAATGAGGAGCCGAAGAGGTAGCCGCGGTCGATGTCCAGGTGATCGAGCAGGGCCAGCAGGTCGGCGGCGTAGTCGTCGTGGCGATAGGCGCTCAACCGCGCCCCGTCGGCCTGGCCGGTCGGCAGGTCATAGGCGACGCAACGAAAATGCTCGCTCAGCAGGGTGATCGGCAAGACAAACGACAATCGGTCATCGGACAGGCCAGGGACGAACACCAGCGGCGGCCCTTCCCCCCAGACGTAATAGCGACAGCGATAGCGGCCCGTGTCGCACACGCCTTCGCGCCCCGCGCACGCAAGGCGCCGGAGGGCGTCCTGGGGTGACAAGGTGACAAGGTGACAAGGTGACAAGGTGACAAGGTGACAGCATGAGTCATTACCTGCCTGCATTTCGCGGATCGCCCCACCGACCGCCGAATGGATGCTGCTTGTCACCTTGTCACCTTGTCACCTTGTCACCTTGTCACCCGTAGAAGGCGACGCTGGCAAAACTAACGCTCTCGTAGCCGTGCGGGTGGATGTACTGATCGTAATGTAGCACCTTCCCCTGGCCGGGGCGGACCGCTTCGAGGACAGTGTAGGTCGGCGGCAGACCGCAGATGTTCCGGCGGTCGCCCTCGTCGGCGATGATGCGGAAGAAACCCGCCGGGTCGGCGGCTTCGGTTTTGCGCAGGATGGCCTGATCCTGGCTGCGGCTGCGCGTCAGGACCGGGGTCGTCAGCGGCGGCGCGTGGCGGTCGAACTTGCGGCCGATGTGCGCCAGGTCGCCGCTGATGATATAGCAGATCGGCTCCTTGGTCTCTGCCTCGGCGCGGCGCAGCGCCTCGACCATGCGGCGCACGTCGTCGCGCCGCGCCGGCTCGTCGCCGCTGTAGACGCAGTCGTGGAAACTGCCGACCACCAGCGGCACGATGCGGATCGGCCGCACATTCTCATAGAGATACTGGAGAAAGACGACCTCCAATTCGATCGAATGCTCCGGCAAGTGTGCCATCAGTTCGTCGTCGAAGAGGCCCTCGCCGTAGTGGCGGACGAGGCGGTCGATGTAGTCCTGGTCGGTACGGGCGATGCCGAGCGGGGTCTTGAAGTCCTTGCGGGTGAGGGTGAAACGGGGCCAGTGACGGATAGTGCGGCCGAGCGTGTCGGGGTGAGCGCCGTAGTGCGAGGTGCCGATGATGATGAACAGCGAGGCCGGCGTCTTCTCGAAGACTTCCTTGAAGCCCCAGGCGAACGTGTGGCCGCCGCGCGGGTAGTCGATGTGCGGGATGAGGGCGGCCCGCAGTCGGCCGTTGGGGCGTGGGGGTTCCGGCAAGCCCGGCCCTTTCGGGCCAGCGAAGAGCCGGCGAAGTTGGTGGCGCAGAGCGCTCGCCTCTCCGCCGATGCAGCGCGGCTCGCGCACGGGGCTGTCGGCGATGGCCCGAAAGGCTGGGCCGTCGAGAATCCCGGCCGTCGCCAACCGCTGCAGGGTGTGCTGAAGCGTTTCCAGCGGCACGAGTTCGCCCCCACCGAGGCGAACAATCTCGGCCTGAACGTCGCGCAAGCCGCGCGTGCCGTCGCACAGCCGCAGCCAGGAGAACTCACGGCGCGGCAAGCGCACAGGCTCATCGAACAGGCCGAGTTGATCGACGAGATAGACGTGATGCGGATCGTGGGGATCCTGGATCGGCAGGAGGTAAGGTCGCGGCTGCGGTCGTTCGGGCACAGGCATGGCTTCCCCGGCTTCGCTCACGGTGGCGATTTCGTACTACAATTCTTGCCGCCGCAGAGAGGGGGGTCAAGTGAGCTTGTGGCGTTCCAGTGAAAAGCTGGGCGAGCGGGGGGCGTAAGCCCCCTGATGGCTACGTAGCATCAGGGGGCTTACGCCCCCCGCTCGCCCAGCTTGTTGACGGAGCAGGACCGAGGACGTCCTTGGATCACTCCCAGTCCTTGAGTTTCTGGAGGAGGCGGAGAACCTCGTTGCGGCGCTTCTCGAAGATCGCGAACAGGGTGAAGATCGCGGCCCCGAGGACGATGCCCGCTACCAGCCAGACGATCCGGCCGCGATCCTCCGCTGCGTGGGCCGCGTGGCGAATCACGGCGAAGATGCCCAGCAGCAGGAAGGCCGAGCCCAGGAACAGGAACGCCCGCACGCGCAGCATCATTCCGACGAACACGCCCAGCACCGACAGTCCCACGAGCACCGCCGGCCGCACCGCGTCCTGCCCCAGCCCCGTCAGGAACGTCTCCGCCGTTGACGAGATGTAGATGGCCGTCAGCGCCAGGTAACGGATCGTGTTGCGCTGGGTCTTGCTGAGCCGATCGCGGTTGAGGTGTTCGGCGCCCAGGACCGAGAGAGCCAGCGGAATCAGCCACAGTTGAGGATGCTGGATAAACGCGAGTTGATTCTGGTGCAGCACCAGCCACAGGCCGACATTCGCCGCCAGCGCTGCGAGCAGGGCGAAGCCCAACGACCGCCGCGTCACCGACAGGAAGACGTACAGCAGGCCGACCAGGAACCAGACGGTCGCGTAGCTGCCCGTGGGCTGCACCCAGAAGACCGCCACCGGGAGCATGGGGAGGAAGATGCCGGTGCGCTCGAGCGGTTCGGCGAGTACGCGCAGGCTCAGCCGCCGGAACAACTCGCCCGTCGCAGCTCCCAGGAAGGCGATGGTGAGGACCGCAAAAGGCCAGTAACGGGCCATCTCTCGATGGAATAAGTGGGGCGCGCTCAGCCGCGTATGGGCGAAGAGCAGGACGAGGAGCACTTCGGCGGCGTAGACGTAGGCCGTTCGCCCGCGCTCGGACAGGCCGAACGGATCCAGTCCGGGCGCCACCGCGAGGGCGATGGCGGTAACGACCATCATCGCCACCGCGCCGGCGACCGCCACGATAAAGAGGGCGGCGGGAAGATCGGCCGGCGGCGGCAGGTCAAGGCGGAAGTGGAGGACTTCCTGGGCCAGCACGCTGATGAGTGCCCCCACCGTCAGGATTCCCAGGACGGTGCCGGTTTGTCTGGCGCAGCGGGCCCACCCCGATTCGGCCGACAGTGAGCGGGCGAGGATTACGCCATAGAAGATCGTCATGGGCGTCAGTATCGCGACGAGCAGGCCGGCGCGGTAGAGCCAGGGCATGGGAGCGCCGGGATCGAGACAGGCCCAGCCCGCCTCGACCGCCAGCAAGTTGCCGAGGGCCAGGACGACGTATTGCAGCGCAGGGCGACGACCCTCCCGGCCGCAGCAGGCAAGCAGGGCGGCAGGCAATAGCAGTCCGGTGGTCAGGGCCGCCATTTCCCGCTGCGCGACGGTCGGCAGGTAGACGCAGGTCCACACGCTCAGGCCAACGGCGGCGCAGGCCAGCAGCGTTTGCGCCGGGGCGAGCCAGAAGCCGACTTTTGTTTCCGCGAGGACAGCACGGCGCAGCACCGGCCCCAGCCCGGTCGCGCGCTGAGCGAGGGACCAGAGGACGGCTGTCAGCAGGACGTAGCCGGACAGCAGCGGCCCGGCCAGCCAGCGCGGCGTCGGTGCGAGGCTGTGCAGTGCCAACCCCAGGGCGGACAGGCCAAGCAGATAAAGATCGGCAAGCGGCATCCGGGCACTCGGGTCGCGCAGACACACCGCCAGGGCCAATGCCGTCGCCAGGAGCGCGGCCCAGGTGAGCGGGCTGGCCGTACGCACACCGGCGCCCGTGAAGTCGAGGGACACGCCGAGGCCGACGAGCAGCGCCACGGCGCAGCCCGCCACCCCGGCGGCCAGATGGCCGAACGGCAGTGAGCCAACGCGCAGATCGATCCCACGCGTGCGCTGAAGGGTGAGTTCGACCGCGACCCAGAATGCAGACGCCAACGCCAGGCACAGGGCGTTGAC
The DNA here is from genome assembly GCA_035637055.1 of Gemmataceae bacterium. Taxonomy (GTDB): domain Bacteria; phylum Planctomycetota; class Planctomycetia; order Gemmatales; family Gemmataceae; genus DASPXY01. The sequence goes on from DASPXY010000089.1 coordinate 5,853, forward strand.
CTTGACCAGTTCGAGGGGCTGGTGCCAGGTGTTGAGCAAGACGGTACCCGCGAGGCAGCCGAGCAGGCCGGAAACATACACGTAGAACTGGAGCCGCGACCAGACCGCGAGGGCGCCAGCCAGGGCACTGCCGACCAGCACGACGCCTGCCGTCCAGACCGGCCCGGAGGGATCCTGTCCGACACCTCGAAGTGCCAGCAGGACCACCATCGCCGCGAGAGCTGTTGCCCAGCCTTGCAGGAGGCCGGGGGGAAGTGCGCTGGAGGGAGTTGCTTCGCGACCTCGGGAGTCGGATAGCCAACCGATGGCAAGGGCCGCGACTGCAGTCAGCGCCCATGCAACCGTCAGAGTGTGATAGGCGAGCCAATTGTGGGTATCCCAGCGGCCAACGGTACAGGCTGCCAGCACACCGAGGCCAAGGCCAAGGACGCACAGGACATGGACAGAGCCACGGGCCACGGTCTGGCCAACGTGCCAGACGGCCGCAGCCAGCGCGCCGAGCAGCGACAGCCAACCCCAGACCGTGCCTGCCTGGGCAACATCGCCGCCAATCGTGCCCGGGTGGATCAGCAATTCCGACATTGGCCCAATCAGCAAAACAGCGTTCCCCAGAAGCCCGAGAGCCACCTGGACGGTGAGGAGGGGGGCCGACTGCTCGCTACCCACCAATCGGCGGCGCACTGCCAACCACAGGAGGGCCACCGCGGAGGCAGCGAGGACATTCGCCTGGACGAGAGGCACCCACCATTCGCTGAAGGAGTCACCGCGGTGGTAGTCCCACAGCAAGAGCGAGACGGCGAGATTGAGAGCCAGGCCGGCGCCGAAGGCCCACCATTCGCGCCGATGCCACAGTGCGAGCAAGGCGGCGGTCACACTGACCGCGAGGACGGCTCCCGCCGACCAGGTGTGACCCGTTGGATCCTCACCCGGTCCGTGGAGGGCCAGGCTGAGTACCACCACACTGATACCTCCGACCCAGTTTCGGGCGGGTCTATCGGAGGAAGTAAGCCAACCAACAGCCAGAGTCGCCACCCCCACCACGGCGCAGGCAGTCAGGAGGACGTGATAGGCGAGCCAGTGCCCGTGATCCCAACGCCCCGCTGCGCAAGCCGCCAGGACTCCGGATGCGAGGCCCGTCACGGCCAGCGCCTCCAAGCGTATCCGCGCCAGGGTCGGGCCGAGATAGCGGGCCGCCGCGGCGAGTGCCGTGATGAGTGCCAGCCAACCTACCCAGTGTCCGACATTCAGGATGAGGGGAGAGGCGTCCCCGGGATGTGCGATGAGTCGAAC
>DASPXY010000090.1:0-3209 GCA_035637055.1 Gemmataceae bacterium
TGATGGCGGGGCATCGCGGAAGAGGTCAGCGTCGGCCATCTGTCGCGCCACTTTCCACCACGCCACCCCCACGCTGGCGAGGACGACGGCGCTCGCTACCAGCAGTGCGAGAGTCGCCCGCACACGAGAGAGATTTCGGAGGGCATATACCCCAAGACCTGCCAAAACCGCTACCGCCAACTCGAACCACAGCAGGAAGCGGCACGGGCAGCGAAAGCGGTTGAGCACCGGCATGCGATAGAGGCCACGCGCCAGCGGCGTCGAGTCGCCGAGCGCCAGCACGAGCGCTGCCACGGCGGCCAATCCCCAGAACCAGGCGGCGCGCGTGCGCAGTCCACCCAGGAACCCCGCACCGGCGAGGACACAGCTCAACAGGCCGCAGAACCCCGCCAGTTCGTGGAAGTTCCAGGCGCCGAAGTAGGGCAGTGGCGGGCCGCGCCGCGGCGAGGGCTCGCCATCGAGCCAGGTCCCGGGCGACAGATCTGCGCCGCCGTAGATGTAAGGGAAGACGAGTTGCGGCAGCTGGCGCTTCGGAAAGGAGAACGCGGCGAACTCCTCGAAGGTCATCTTCGCCCGTTGCGAATGCGGCACCAACTCGAACGTCGGCAGGATCTGGATAGCGCTCAGCCCCAGGCCCAGCGCCAGTCCACTGGCCGCGGTCAGCCCGTAGCGCCACCAGCCCAGCGGCGCCCACGGCAGATGAAAGGCGACGTAGAGGCCGCACAGCAGCAGGCTATACACGAAGATCTGCACGTGCCCCGCCAGGAAGCAACAGGCGACGGCGGCAGCGAGCACCGCCAGCCAACCACGATGGAAACGATGGCGCAACTCCTCGACCGACCACAACAGCAATGGCAGCCACGCCGTCCCGTGGATGACGGCGACATGCTGCATGTGTGCCATCAGGAACCCGCTCAGCCCGAAGACGAGGCCAGCCACCGCCGAGCCGAGAGCCGAGCGCGTCAGGCGCCAGAGGAGGCCATAGGCGAAGCAGCTGCCGAGGACGTAAGGCGCCAGCAGGAAGGGGTTCCAGAGCCATTCCCAGCCGGTGAGCGACAGCGGCAGTGCCAACGGATACCAGGTCATCATCTGCGGGTCGGCGAAGCGGGGGTAACCGCCGAAGAGGAGCGGATCCCACAACGCGCGGCTGCCGAACACCGCAGGATAGTGGTAGAGGTAGGCGTCACCACCACTCATCAGCAGCCGGCCGCCGAAGAGGACGGGGGCGAAGAACAGTGTGTCGAAGGCGATGAAACCGAAGAAAACGAGAGCGGCGTGACGAAACATCGCGAATCCTTGCGGAAAACCCCTCCCCCCAACCCCCTCCCCTGAGAGGAGAGGGGGAGCAAGCCAAGACGCTCTTCTCTTCTCCCCCTCTCCGTTGCGGGGAGGGGGTTGGGGGAGGGGTTGACGACAACCAGGAGAACGACTTTGTCCACTGTTGCCTTCCCCGTAAGGGTCCAGACCGCCATGGCCAGACCACGCATCCTGATTATTGAAGACGAACGTGGCCTCACCGACGTGCTGACCTACAATCTCCAGCGCGAAGGCTACGAGGTAATTGTCGCTCACGACGGCCAGGAAGGGCTGCGCAAAGCGCAGATGCAGTCGCCCGACCTGATCATCCTTGACCTGATGCTGCCAACGATGGACGGCCTGGAAGTTTGCCGCGAGCTGCGCGCCGGCGAACGCACGCGCTCCGTGCCGATCCTGATGCTAACCGCCAAAACGGAAGAAACGGATCAAATTGTCGGCTTCCAGATGGGCGCCGACGATTATGTCCCCAAGCCGTTTAGCGTCAAGATCCTGTTGCAGCGGATCAAGGCGCTACAACGCCGCGCCGAGGCGGTGGCCGAGACGGGCGACGTGATCGAGCATTTGGGCGTGCGCATCGATCGCGTTCGTGTGCGGGCCTCGGTGGACGGCCAGGAGTTGAACCTGACGCGGACCGAGTTCAAGTTGCTGGAGTGCCTGTTGCGTCAGCCGGGGCGGGCGTTCACGCGACCGCAGCTGATGGACGTGGCCATCGGCGAAGGGGCCATCGTGCTGGAACGCACGATCGACGTGCATATCAAGACCCTGCGGAAAAAGCTGGGCACCGCGATGGAGTACATCGAGACGGTGCGCGGCGTCGGTTATCGCTTCCGCGAGACGGCGCCGGAGTAAGCCGTCGCTTCGGCTGCTCCGGAAAAGGCAAAAGGCAAAAGGCAAAAGTAAGTATGGGCCTTCTCCGCTTACTTTTGCCTTTTGCCTTTTTCCTTTTGCCTTCTTCAGCGGCGGCGGGCAGCCCGGTCGGCTCGGCGTATCTGCGCACTTTTCCTCTCGAAAAACCACCATTCGGGCAGCTGCAGGTGGAGTCGTTTCCCTGGGACGGAGCCCGCGTGCAGCGCTGGCATCGGGACAACGCGCCGGCGGACTGGGTCATCGTCTGGCTCGATTTGTGTACGCCCGGCCTGGACTACCACGCAACGCCGGTGCAGCGTGAAGAACTGCCGGACAGCACCATCAAGCAGAGCGCTATCGCGCAGAACACCGTCGAGTTCCTGCGTCAGTTCAGCAAGGATCCGCGCGTCGATCTGGCCATCAACACGGTCGCCTTTTACCCGGTGCCGGTCACCGTGGGCACCCGCATCCACCTCAGCGAACCCCTGTGGACGAAGGACGACAATCAGCGCGATCCGCAACCGGGGTCGGTGATGCTCGGGCTGCTGCCCGGCCGGGCGCTGATCGGCGACGCGGCGACCGTGCGCGCGGCACAGCCGGTCTACGCGGTCGGCAGTTTCCTCGACAACGACAACATTCCCGGCGGCGTGGCGGTGCGCGCCGGCGGGGTGGCGACCTTCGCGAACACGAAGGTACACGGCCGCACGGCGGCCGGCGTCAGCAAGGACGGACGGGTGCTGATCCTGCTGATCGCCGACGGTTATAACAAGGGAGTCAGCGAGGGCCTGAGCCTGGCGGATGCGGCGAGGATCTTGCAGGCGGCTGGGGCCCATGAGGGGATGTTCCTCGACGGCGGCGGCAGCGCGACGCTGGTCGGCCGCGGCGACGACGGCGAACCGCTCCTGCTCAACCGCCCGGCTGGCGTTCTCAACACCCCGGGCACACTCCGGCCCATCGCGGTCAGCCTTGGCTTTACTGGCCTGCGCCGCAGCGACGAACCGATCCCGGCGGTGCAAGACTGGGAAGCGGCGTGGTACGTCGTGCTG
>DASPXY010000091.1:0-10039 GCA_035637055.1 Gemmataceae bacterium
ACAGAAGAATCGGGCGACGAGGAAAAGTCAACGAGAAACCCACTTTCCTTGCTACAGTCTCCCTTTGTCGTGGCTTTTCTTTTTGGAAGGCTCCGGAGCAGGGAACTTTTGCCCCTCCGGCGTGAACGGAATGATTTTGCAGGCAAGTTCAAGGAACCTGTCCCCGCGATCATTCGAGCCCAGAGCCTCGAAGTGGGACGTAAAATGCTCCATCAGGTTCTCAAATGACCCAAGGAAAACCGGAAGCTGGTTCGGATTGTCGTTCTGCATAGCAGGTTCGTTCCAGGAAAGAAAAGTTGCTCGATCGTGTGTGCCTTCTGCGCAATGTTAGCGGCGAACTCGGGCGAACTCATTGCTGGAATTCGCCGCCCAGTCCCCAGGCATCGGACAGAGGAAAGTACTGTTCTCGGTCATCAGGCTGTCAGATCCCGCCACGACCGCTTTTCCAGCTGCCTCCGCAGCCGAGCTGGTGATTAACCTGACCGGCGTCAGCTAACATCTGTCTGCATATGCACCTGCGCCTGTCTGCATATGTACCGGCACCTGTCTTCATCGGCACTGCCGCCCCTACCTGCGGACCTCGTCACGTTCCGGCCGGCACCTTGCCTTCGCTTCGTGATGACCCGTTCAGCGCGGTGCGGCTCAATTCGTCGAGGCAGCCCGCAAGCATTACCTCAACGTCCCGGCGCGTGTTGGCGCGGAGCGGAGCGGCGAGGGCTGCCTGGTACAGGTTCGCGGCCCGGCTCAAGTCGCCGCCCTTCTGGTAGCAGGACGCCGCACTGATGCGACTCGCGGCCGCTTCCAAATCCCGACCAAGCAGATCCAGCAATGGCGCGATCTGCTCCTCAAGGGAAGCCGCCACCGCCCACATCGGTTGCACCGTCTCCGCCATCCCCATGTCTGCGAAGGTGCGGGCCTTCATGAGAAGGGCCGTTTTCGACGCCATCAACTCCAGCAGCACCGCGGGATACGGCTTCGCCTTGCCTTTCGCCATGTCATGCCTCCGCCGGATCCTGTCGCGAGACCCGGATGCGATGTCCCTTTGTTGAGCTTACTGTACCGCATCGCCAAAGCCGAGGAAAGATAGGCCAGTTTGCGAGCGGTGTCGTAGGTCAGGCGCCCGCGCCTCTCCGGGAGCGAGCGGAGAGGCGCTGATGCTGGCCTACGGCCCTGGGCAGACCGCTTCGCAGGCGGGTCATGCCCCCGCGAAAAGTGGCACGCTGCTCGAGCCGCGGTGACGCAAGTCGATGGCTGTAAATATCTTCTGCGATGCTGGCCTGCGTGCCACGGGACTCAGCAACTGGCACGTTGGTCCGCAAGGACGGCGTCGGCCCGGCAAAGCAGAACCCCTGACGCGCTCCCGTCCTCCGCAGCAAAGTGCCGCGGAGGACAGGGCAGCTCAGGGGTTGCTGTCAGGCTCGAAAGCCTGACCTACATCATTTCGCGGTTGTTACCGTTTCTCAACGACGGTCAGCTGCACCGGCCGCGACACGGCCCGGTTGGCGGGAGTGTAATACTCGTACGCCACCGCGGCGGGGGCCTGCGCCCGCACCGGGTACTTCGCCCGCAGCGTGTACTCGAAATGGAGCACATCGCCCGGACGTACGTCTCCCAGATACAGCGTCACCGTCCGTTGCGTCACGCTGAACTTCTGGATCTGCTTTTTCCCGACCATCTCGGCGAACTCGCCGCCATCGACGACGAACCCCGGAGCGATGCCCAGGTCGAGCATCACCATGTACGTCGGCACCGGACCGTTGTACTTCAGCGTCGCCTTCGCCTTCAGGATGTCGTTCGTCGCCAGCTTCGTCCGGTCATACTCGACGTTGACGTCGAGCACCGGCTTGCCGGCGGCCACTTGCTCCCTCTTACGCGGCTCGAAGTAACGGCCGACGATCTGATACATCAGGTTCGTCTCGCCCTTGACCTCGATCTCGACGCGGTTCGCACCGGGCTGTGTGTGGTCCTTCAGGTCGAACGCCTGCATCACGTCGGCGTTCTCCTCCGTGACCTCGCCCTTCGCAGCCTTCTTGCCGTTGACGAGGATCGTGAAGGGCGTCGTCCCCTTCACCGGCGTCGCGGACATGCCTGTCAGCAGCGCCTTGAGCGACAGAATCGTCGCCTGCGTGCTGCCCCAGGTGCCGTTGCCCTGCTTCGCCTTGATCAGATACGTCAACGCCTTGTTCAGGCTGTTCGTGAACTGACCCGTCTTCGCCATCGCCAGCGCCGTTAGCGCTGTGGCCTCGATGGTGATGCCATCGCCGCGAGCGTAGGTCAGCGACGTCCCCTTGCCGGGGAAATGCGCCGCCTTCCACTCGGGCAGATCCTTGCGCAGCGCATCGAGCCGCTGCAGCAGGTGCAAGGTGCTGTCGTCCTTGGCATCGAAAGCCGCCAGGGCATTCGCCGCCAGCGCCAGGATGTAGGCGTTCTCGCCCGCATCGTTGACGTGACCGCGAATGTACTCGATCGACTTCTGCATCTGCGCCTTCGGCGCACCGCTCTCCAGCAGCGACCAGGCGACATAGCTGGTCAGCAGGAGTTTCGGGTTGCCCATGCTGGCGATGGTCTCGCCGTGCGTGGCGCCGACGTTCGACCAGGTGCCGTCCTTGTCCATCTGCTTCATCAGCCAGGCCTGCGTCCGATCGATCACGCCGCGATCGACGGGATACACCTTCGCCATGTCGCTGAACTCTTGCAGCCCATAGGCGCTGAGCCAGACGAGCGGCGCACCGTTGCCCCACCAGTCGAACCCGCCGCCGGGACGCTCGAAGGTGAGGAGCTTCTGATAGCCAACATTGAGGTACTGCTCGGCCTTCAGAAGGAGCTGAGGAGAGGCCACACGGGCCTTCTTGACGTAATCCACGACCAGAATGTTCGGATAGGCCGCGGAAGACGTTTGCTCCATTCAGCCACCCGGAAGGCGTATCATGCCTTCCACCCCATCGAGCACTTGAGCCACCACTCCGGGGTAAATCCGCACGAGCAATTTCGAGGCGTCCGGAATGGCGTTTTGCGGCACGTCGATCACTTGCGTGATCTTGCCGCTGAGGCGGTCGTTGACGACCTTCTCGACTTTCTCGCCGTCGGGCACGACCTCCACCGTGCGTTTGACGGCGTCGGACTGCTTGCTGCCGCGGGCGTTGACGGTCAGCGGCTGCCAGCCGATCTTGTTCGCCTTGATGCGGAACTTGACCGACGTCACCTCCTCGGGCTTGAGGTTGAGTGTGCGGCTCAGGCCGCCCTCGTCGAGCAGGCTGAACCACGGCTCGGCCTGCAACTCGATTTTCACACTTTGCGGCGTTTTGAGGTAGTTATAGACGGCGACCGGGAAGGCCACCTCGTCGTTCTGGGTCAGGGTCACCGGCAGGTCGATGTCCACGAAGAAGTCCTGGAAGACCTTCAAGGGGACGGTGACGCCGCCGAGCGAACCGGTACGGCTGTTGGCCGAGGCGCTGAGCCGCCAGGTGGTGATCGAGTCGGCGAAGTTGACGGCGAGGTTGGCCACGCCGTTGTCGTCGGTGATCAGCGCCGGCTGCCACAGCATCGTCTCGGGGAAATACTCGCGCACCTTGATCGGTGCGGCCCCACCAGCCTGCCCCGCGGCTTGCTGGCCAGGCTCGCCCTTGGCCTTGCCTTCGCCGAGCTTGCGGGCCATGTCGCCCGCCCCCCCAGGGGCCGCCATCGGCGGCATCGCGCCGCCCACCGGCCCATTCGCCGCCCGCCCATCGCGGTCGAAGCGTTTGAGGAACTGTTCGCGCTCCAACCCGCCACGGCCGAACCCTCGGCCTCCGCCGAGGCGCGGATCCATCTGGGCCAACGCCACTCGGTGTGCCGCCTGACCATTGTTCCACCAGCCGCCGGCGAGCTTTTTCCCGCCCTGTGTCCACGCGACGTCATCGGCGGTGGAGTAATCGCGGTCCGGACCGGCCGAGACGATGTCGTGCAGGTCGAACTGCGAATGGCCGGTCTTGTGGTCGGCCTTCGCGGTGCGCTTCACCAGTTTGAAGCCCTGGCCCCAGCCGTCGCGCAGCCAGTGAGCGTCGAGCCCCTGGTTCGCGGCGGCGTCGGACAGGATCGCGGCCGGGAAGGTCCAGCGGCCGTCCTTGAACCACTTCTCCTTGAGGGCGTCACTATACTTCACGAACGCCTCGGCCAACCGCTCCATGCGATGCCGCGTCAGCGCACGTGCCAGATGGTCAACGTCGAATTCCTTCTCGGTGCGGGCGAGTTCGGCAATGCTCAACTGGCCGCCGAACGGAGCGTTCAGCGCGGCGCCGTTGACATGGCCAGCCCGCATTGCCTCCTGCAGGATGTCCTTGCGGAACGTCCAGCGATTGGCCTTCTCGTCGAACTGGATCGCCGAATCGTTGTTCCAGGCGAACTGATAGAGGCCCCAACCGATCTGGGCGACCTGGCCGTCGAACTGCAACTTGCGCTGCAGGGCGGGTTCGACGTCCCAGCGCGCCGGCGGCCGCACCTTCACGGACGTGAGCAGCACCTCGGCGACCTGCTGCCGCGGCGCGGGCAATGCCGGCACGCGGACCAGGTTGTCAATCGTGTCGCTCGGCCGCAGTTTCACCTGCACCTGCGGCTTCATCAGTTCTTCCTGCAAGGTGAAATACACCTTCTCCAGGCCCGGCTGCAGATCTTGCAGGGCGTAGACGGCCTCGTCCACGACGATGATGCCCAGAGCGGCCGCGGTCGGCTTGCCCTGGCTGTCGGTGACATGGAAGCGAATGCGGCCGTTGGCGCCGGGGAGGTACTCGTTCTTGTCGGCCTTGACCTCGATCTTGAGATCGTCGCGCGGGTGGACGTAGACCACGCGGCTGTCGCGAATGATCTCGCCGGTGTGCAGCATCTGATAGGCGTGGACTTCGAGGCTGCCGAAGAGGGTCTGCGGCAGGTCGAGGCGATGCGTCGCCTGACCTTCCTTGACAGCCATCCAGCGGCTGAGCACGATCTGCCCGCCGCGGGTGATGTCGAGATAGACCGTCGGCAGACCGGCAGAGGAGCGGACCTCCGCATTGAGACTATCGCCAGCGCGATAGATGGCCTTGTCGAGCCGCAGCAGCACGTTCTCGCCGAGCGGATGGCTGTTCAGGGCGTCGGCGCGCTTCGCGGTGTTGCCCTTGGCGTCGCGCGCTTCGGCGAGAACGTCGAGCAGGATCGCCGGCATAAAGCCAACCTGCGTGCCGCCGAGCATCTCGATGTTGCGCTGTTCCGCGTTGCCCTGGCGGAACTGGTCGGCCTTCGGCGTGATCTTCAATTCGGCCAGGCCAGCCTCATTGGTTTTCATGGTGGCGACGGGTTCGCCCTTCGCTTCCTTGCCGAGCCAGAGTTTCACCTCGGTGTTCGGCGCCGGGCTGCCGTCGGGGTAGACGGTGGCCGCGAAGATGCGATTCTCCATCGCCGGGACGAGCTTGCCGCCCTCGGGGATCAGGCTCAGCACGATCGGATGTTCGCTGACCGTGTAGGAGCGGCTGATCGTCTCGCTGTGGTCGGCGGTGTCGGTCACCTTGACGTCCAACTTGACAAGGGCGTTGCCCTTCGTGAGCGGCTGGCCGACGAAGTAGTCGGGCAGTTGAATCTCGAACTTGATGTGGCCGTTGGCGTCAGTCTTGCCGTTCCAGGTCTGGAACTTGCGGAAAGCGACATCAAAGGTCTCCGCAGTGACTTCGACCTTGGCATTGGCGACCGGCTTGCCGAAGAAGTAGTCGCTCTGCAGTTCGGCCTTGATGGTTTCCTTCGGCAAATAGAAAGATTTGTCGGAGGTGACATTGGCCTTGAACTTCGGCAGGACGTAGCGCTTGACGGAGACGGTCTTCTCGGCACGCTGGTCGCCGAGGATGGCGCGCAGGTTGTAGTTGCCCATGTTGACCTCATCGGCCAACTGGAAGTCCACCGAGGCGACGCCGTAAGCGGACGTTTTGAGCGTCTTCTTGAAGACCTTGTTGCCCTTGCTGTCCTCGACCTCGAAGAGCAGATCCTGATTCTCAACAGGCCGCAGGTCGAAGGGACGCAATGCCAGGGCACGCAAGTGCATCAACTGGCCGGGCTGGTAGATCGGCTTGTCGGTGACGAGCAGCAACTTGGCGTCGGCGATGATGCGCACCGCGCGTTCGAGTGTCTCCTCGCCAAGCGCCGAGCGGGTTTTGACCTCCAGGGTGTATTGCCCGGTCGGCAGAGCGGGGACTTCAAAGGCGGCGTCGGCGCGGCCGTCCTTGCCGGAGCGGCCGGTGTAGAGCGTGCGGTACTTGCCGTCCTTCTCCTTGAGGCGGACGGTAACCTGGGAGTTGGGCAGAGGCAGTGTCTCGCGGGCGGTGCGAACGCCGTGGACCTCGCAGCGGAACGGGGCATTGCTGCCCGCAAAGAATTCCAAACTGGAGGTGAACGACGTCTCATGCGCCTTGTGCAGCAGGATCTTGCTCAGCGGCGTCTCGAAGGTGCGACCGGCGAGACGGCAGCGCACCGTGAGGTCTGCGGCTTTCGTCTTGTCGGCGGTGAGTTCAAAACGGTAGCCGAGGGCCGGATCTTGCTGACGAACGGCCTGACCAGTGCTGGCCAGCACCTTGCCGTCGGCGCCAAGTAGCTCGACGTCGAGCTTGCCGGCGAGTTCTGCTTCTTGCGGATTGCTGAGGGCGACGGCGAGAACGAGCTTGCCTTCGAGGAGCTTGTCGCTGGGGAAGAAGGCAGCGGTTTGCGGCGAGAATGGCGGCCCGCCTGCCTCGGTGCTGGGTTGTCTCAGAAAGACAAACCCGGCGCCGACCAGGAGCACGGCGGTCACCATCCCCAGGCGATAGCGCTGGAACGACCAGCGAGCGATGGGGGTAGCAGTCATCGATCCCTCCTACGTGCGCGAATCCGAACGCGAGTCCAACGGACGCGACGGGCCGTTCTTGGCCGGCTGGGGCCATTCTACCCGAGAACAGGTCAACAAGGAGACGACTCCAGGTCAGCAATAGTTTGTGACAGTCTCAAGGGCATGCCCGGCTCCGTCGTTCGTCACCCTGCCAAGGGCGTCGGCCTCCTCTCCGCCAGTTTCCCACTGAACCCGTCTCCGTGGGCAGCGACACCTCCAGCGACTGGTGCTGAATCTGGCCCGCGAACTGCGGACCGCCCAATGTGGCCGAACTCTGACAACCCTGCACCAGGTGCCTTCCGATCCTGACCCCGGTCACTGTGGCTGCGTCCGTCGTGAACATGAAGCTCTGTCGATTGGTGCCTGACATCCGCCGAGAAATAGGTGGCGAAGCGTCGACCGATCGGCTAATCTCATCTCGACGCCGGCCCCAACCTGCCCTCGAAACTCGCCCGAGCCTTGCCCACACCAACCTTCCCTGGACCACCCCGACGGAACACTGCCATGCCCCACCGCAAGGATTTCACTTCTACTCGCGTTGGCCTCAATCGCCGCGACTTCTTCCGGGTGGGGACGCTTGGCCTAGCCGGCTTGACCCTCGCCGACCTCCTGCGACTGGAAGCACAAGGCTCCGGCAGCCCCCGACCCCGTTCGGTCATCTATATCGTGCTCGGTGGCGGCCCTAGCCACATTGATATGTACGACCTCAAGCCGCAGGCGCCCGCCGAGTATCGTGGCCCCTTCCGGCCGATTCCCACGCGCCTGACCGGCGTGCAAATCTGTGAGTTGATGCCGTTGCAGGCGGGGCTCATGAACCGGCTCGCTCTGCTCCGGGGTATTCGCTCGGTCGAGAATGACCACTTCCTCAGCGAGGTTTACACGGGCCTGCCGCGCTCGGCAGGAAGGCGTCCAGCCTTCGGGTCGGTGGCAAGCAGGCTGGCGCCGGGCCGACCGCCCCTGCCCACCTATGTCAGTCTCGAACGACCCACGGTCGATCAGTTTGAGTTCGAGAAGCCTTACTACGCCGGAGCGGGGCACGCGCCGTTCCGTCCGTTCGGCTCGGCCCTGGAAGATCTGACGCCAGTCCGGTCGCTGGATCGTTTGCAGGATCGGCGGCAATTGCTGGCCACGTTCGACACGATGCGGCGCGACCTGGACCGCAACGACACGCTCCGCGGTATGGATCGCTTCCAGGCCCAGGCGCTGGAGGTCATCACCTCGCCGCGCGTGCGCGACGCTTTCGACCTGAGCAAGGAGCCAGATCGCGTCATCGCCTCCTATGGCCGGGGGCGCTTTCCGCACCAGACGGCCAAGACGATCTTCTACCCCTGGGACGGTCGCAAGTTCGTCCTCGCCCGGCGCCTGGTGGAAGCCGGTGTTCGTGTGGTGACGCTTCGCATGGGCGATTGGGATCATCACAGCTCTGCGGATGGTGACATTTTCCACGCCTTGCGGCACCTGCTGCCGTTGCTCGACCGTAGCCTGTCCGCCCTGGTCAGCGACTTGCAGGCCCGTGGTTTGGAAGACGAGGTGCTGGTGGTGGTGCTGGGCGAGTTCGGACGGACGCCGCGGATCGCGCAACCGGGACCAGGACGCGAGCGCTGGGCGGAAGCGGGTTGCGCGCTGTTCTATGGAGGCGGGTTGCGGATGGGGCAGGTCATCGGCGAAACGGACTCCCGCGCCGAGCGTGCCCGCAGCGGCCACATCACCTTCGAGAACATCTTCGCAACAATCTATCACGTCCTCGGGATCGACCTGCGTACGCAACTGACGGACTTCAATGGTCGGCCGCAGAATCTGCTGAGCAACTCGGCACCGATCCGCGAACTGCTGACTTGATGGGCCGGAGCCCTTCTCCCTCCACCGGCATAGCTAAAAAAGGGATTTCGACTCTCTCATTTTGCGCCGCTGAGCACCGCTCCGCCTGTCCGTGCGCTGGCCCGTTGAAGGTCAGCACACGGACAAGCCAGTCGATAGTAGCACGTCCTGCGAATATCGCCCGCAGGGTAGCCAGCAACGATCAGGACGCTCAAGAACACACGAACGAGCCCGTGACGCCGCCGAGCAGGCCAGCAAACGAGCAACACACCAAGCACGTGCGCAGAGTTGAACTTGTGCTTTGCGGACATGGCTCCCTCCGTTCCCGGACGTCGCAACGGGCGGAATCGGCGCCAAGGTGATCAGGCTCTGTCTGCCATGTCGCTGCAGGTTGTGTCATCGACGTGCGACCTCAGTAGGTGAGTGCGACCTTGACCTTGCGCAGCGACGCGTGCCTACGGATCACCCGCCGGACGGCCCGGCGTAGCGAGCTACGGAAGTGCGGGTCGGTCAGAGTCCGGTGCATCGCGTCGTAGTCCTCCTCGGGGAGGCCGCGCGGGGCGTACACGGTGACGTGGTATTGCTCCATCAAGATTGCCTTCTTCATGGCACCTCCTTCCACGAACGAGGCCCCACCTTGCCACGGGATCTGCACGGGCTGAACTCCACACAGCGCGCTGCGCTGCGTGAAGTTTGACCGGCCAGTCCAGCGGCAAGATGGGGCCTGGATTTCAAGCGAAGGCGGGTGTAGTCGCGGGTGCGAACAGGCGGCGCAGGGTGTTCCGCGCTTGCACGGTCAGGCTGATGGCGAAGCCGCTCAACCAGCCTGCAGCCACGCCCAGCCACGGTCCGGCCCAATACGTCACCACCCCTGCAGCGACGCCGATCCCGCACGCTGCCAGCACCCGTCCCTTGAACCGCTTGGCGAGTTGCCACCCGGAGCGGGCGGCCGTCTTGACGCCACCCAGCTGCCCCACGCAGGCGGTGCCGGTCGTCACCAGCCCGACCTTGATGCCGTCGCACGCCCGCCGCCACAGGCTTTTCGGCGGCTCGGGCGGATTGGGTGCGCTCTCGGCCGGCGTCGTGGGCAGGACGCTGCGCAGGCTGGCGAGGAGGTCGGCGTTGGTCAGCACTTCCGTGAGCACCGCCTGCATCGCCTCCTTGACCGCCAGACCGACCGCCTGACGCACAGCCCGTTCGACAGCTCCTTCGACGGCGGTAGCGACCGCTTCATTCAAGCCATCACTCAAAGCGTCGAGGATGCCGTCCAGCCGATCCAGTTGCGAGGCCAGGGTTTTGCGCACCTGGCCATTACCCGTCGTTGCCATGGAATGGTCTCCTCGAAAGTGGTTGGTGTGAAGA
>DASPXY010000092.1:0-6030 GCA_035637055.1 Gemmataceae bacterium
TTGACCGTCGGTGACGTGACCGGGACCGTCGGACAGGCGATCCCGCTGCTGATTCAGGCGAGCACCGCGGACACCGATGTTCCGGAGACTTTGTCGATCGAGATAAGCGGATTGCCGGCCGGGGCCACGCTGTCGGCGGGAACGGACGAGGGCAACGGCGTCTGGCGCTTGACGGTGGATCAGCTGAACGGTCTGACGCTCACCATCCCCGACAGCTTCAGCGGCACCCTGACGGTGACCGCGACGACGACCCTGGTGGCCACCGGGGCGACGGCCACCACGAAGCGGACGTTCGTCGTGAACGCGACGACTCCGCCGTCCGCGGTATTGTCTCCGCCGCCTTCTCCCGCGCCCGCCGTTGAGGTGCCCGTATTCGTCCCCAAGGCGGTGCCCGCGCCGGTGCCGGTTTCCCTCGCGCCGCTCCTCGAACCGCTCCTGTTGGGGCCGACTGTCACTGCGGTGCTTTCCCGGGCGTCTTCCCAGTCTGCCCCGCCCGTGTTACCGCCCCCGCTTCCTTCCGGGATCAGCCCCGACCCGAAAACCGTGCTGGCTCCGGTGGCTGCGGGCCAGGTGCGGGAAGTCATCACGGTGGGCGGCGAGCCGACTCCGGTGATCAGCAACACTCAAGCGATTCTCCTGGTGGTGTCGGTGCAGAACGAGTTCGGTTCGCTTCTCGATGCCCGTAGCAATGTGACGGTGCCCTCCGCGAACAGTGTGGCCATCCTGCAAATGCGGTCGCCAATCCTGCCGGTGCGGCCCCGCACCGACGAGGGGGTCGCGACGGGAGCGGAGACGGAAGCGCTGCTGCCGATCACGCGGGTGGTGGCTGCGACGCTCGATGGTGACGACAGTGTCCAACTCGTCGAAGCCCTGCTGCGCGGTAGCGAAACGCCGGTAGTCGCGCAGGCGCAGCGGATTGCTGCCGGCAACCCCGCGCCAGCCGTTCCCGTCGCGCTGCCAGGGCCGGCTCCGGTGGCCTCCAACCCGATCTGCGTGGCGAGTGCCGATGAACCGGGTTTATTGGGGCAGACGCTGAAGTGGCTGGCATTCCCGGTGGGGGTCGCGGTGCTGGCGGCCGGCTGGTTCTGGAACCGCAGGCGCCGCAAGGCAGCCGAGAAGTCACTTACGGGTTCGCTGCGATGTGAAACCCCTCCCCCCAACCCCCTCCCCTAAAAGGAGAGGGGAGCAAGCCACACGGCGTCTCTTCTTCTCCCCCTCTCCGTTGCGGGGAGGGGTTGGGGGAGGGGTTCTCGCGGCTCGTCGAACGAAGGAGACATTGCGATGACGGAAACAGAGCGCGCTGAGCTTGACGCCTTGCCGCTGACCGTATTCCTGCAGTTGGAGGAAGCGTGCGGCCGGTTCGAGGCCGCCTGGCAGAGCGCCCCCCCAAGCGCGAGCGGGCCGCGGATCGAAGATTACCTCGCGCCGACTGGTACCCACCCCGACCGGGAGGGCGAGGCTCCCGCCAAGCCGGAGACTACCGAGGTCATGGACCATTTGCGCTCCGCGATGGCACGCGAGTTGGTGCGCATCGACATCGCCTACCGCCGTCGCGCCGGGGAGTCGCCGCGACCGAGTTCGTACTTGACGCGTTTCCCCGACCTGGACAGCGACTGGCTGGCCGCTGCCCTCGCCGAGCCGACCGGGACGTCCAGGGCGACGCCCAACCCGATGAAGCAGGATACGCCGGCGATGACTGCGGACATGACTCCCAAGGCTTTTTCGCCGCCTCTGTCCCTGCCGGCCCGTTGCGGCGATTACGAGCTGCTGGAGGAAATCGCCCGCGGCGGAATGGGGGTCGTCTACAAGGCGCGCCAGGCCAGTCTCGACCGCATCGTCGCCCTCAAGATGATCTTGCCCAGCCACCGGCTCACCGAGGAAGCGGTGACGCGCTTTCACCGCGAGGCCCGCGCGGCGGCCGCGCTGGATCATCCGAACATCGTCGCCATTCATGCCAGCGGAGAACACAACGGCCGGCCCTACTTCACGATGGCCTACGTCGAGGGGAACAACCTTCGGACCGTGGTCCAACAGCAAGGGCTGCCGGCGCGGCAGCAGGCCGCCGATTGGCTGCGGGCCGTGGCGGAGGCGGTCGGTTGCGCGCACCAGCAGGGCATCATCCACCGCGACCTCAAACCGGAGAACGTACTGATTGACCGTCAGGGCCGCCCGCGCGTGACCGACTTCGGCCTGGCCTACCGTCCCGACGTGGGACCGAGCGCCGAGCGCCTGACGCAACTGGGGGAAGTGCTGGGCACGCCGGCCTACATGTCGCCCGAGCAGGCCACCAACACCCAGGACACCGGACCGGCAACCGACATCTACAGTCTCGGCGGCATCCTCTACTTCCTGCTGACGGGGCAGCCGCCGTTCCAGGGACGCAGCATGTCCGAGGTGCTGGCCCAGGTGTTGACAGGAACACCCAAGCCCCCACGGCAGCTCATCCCGCAGGCGTCCGCCGAGTTGGAAGCCATCTGTCTGCGCTGTCTGGAGAAGGATCCGGCGCGGCGTTATCCGTCGGCCGCGGCGCTGGCAGCGGCCCTGCGCGCGGCCGATCAACCGGAGACCGCGGTCGCGCACCGCGGAGCGGCCAGCGTCACCATGAAAGCATCCGAGCCATCCGCGGCGCTCCCTGCGCCTGCGGTCCCACCTTCTGCCCCTTCCCACATTGCAGACAGGAATACGCGCTGGAAGACAATCGGCGTGGCGGCTACAGCCCTTGCGATCGTCGCCGTCGGGGTGTGGCTGGTGATGACGCGGATGCCACGGAGCGATGCCACGCCCGAGATGTTGGCCCCCCCGGAAAAATTGCGGACCGACTTCCCACTGACAGTCACGATGCTCGATGACCAGGGGAATGTCCTCAAGCCTGGCCCCGAAGGCCTCATTCGATTGCGGACCGATGCGGTGGTGAAGTTCCGGATCAAGGTGGCCCGTGCGGCCTACGTGGGCGTTTGGTCGGTCAACAGCGATGGCACGATCTGCCAGCTGTTCCCGAATGACAAGGAGAAGGACCACTACTTCAAGCAAGGCGAGGAGCGCGACGTACCGCGAACGGAGGCGTTGGCGGAAGAGACGCAGGGGACAGCGAAGTTCGAGTGGGTTTGGGTCCAGGCAGCAACGCAGCCCTGGGAAGCCGACCAGGGCAAGCGCAGGGGGGACTTCCTCGTCTTCCAAACAGATGAGGAACGGAGCCAGTGGGCAACATCGCGAGGCACGCCGCGAGGGTTCCGGTTGCGGAGCGAGGTGGCCTTGACGGAAGCGGTGCTGAAGTATCGAGTGGCTCCGCGCTGACCCGCGGTTCCACAGCGACTTTGATAATATAAAGGACAGCAAATGGGACTTATACGCACCGTATCCAGCGTTGTCGATCCGGCTGGCAAGCGTGGCCGATGCGATAGCATTCTTCTTCTCGCCCTTGGAGTCTTTTTCCTCGTGGCCTGGCCCATGTCGGCCCAGGGGCAGGCGCTGCTGGACACGATCCGGGAAGCCGACAAGCGCTATGGCGAGGACAAGTTGCTCGAAGCCGAGGCGCTCTATCGCCAGGCGCTGAACCGGGCCGCCGCCCAGGAGCGGCGCCACTGTTTCGAGCGGCTGCTGGCGATCTACGTTCGCGTCGGTCGTGAGGATCAAGCCATCCAGATCGGCCTGTCCTACGCGGACTGGTTGCGAGCCGCCGGCGATCTGGTGCGCGCCCGCGAGGTGGAACTCGACCTCGGCCGCTGGTATTTCGCGCTCGGCCACTACGCCGAAACCGAGTCGCACCTGCGCCGGTCTCTCGTGGATCTCAAGGACGCCCCCTTGCCACCCGCCCGGCAGGTCACGGCCCTGACGTACCTGGCCCTCGCCGCAGAGAAGGCGGGCGACCGCAAGCGCGCCGCTCAGGCGTGGCGTGTGGTCGAAACCTTCGCCCGCGCCCGTCTCGACGACAAGTCCCGCGAACTCGACGTGCCCGCGCGCATTGAGTGTGTCCGCCGGCTGGCCGATAGCTACCGCTTCCAGGGGCGGCACAAGGAAGCCATCGGGCCGCTCGAAGAAATCCTGCCCGTGTTCGACAAACTCAAGGCAACGCCGCGATCCTCGGAGGCTCGGCGCGATACCCTGCGCCAGCTCGCCGAGCACCTGACGGCCGTCAAGCGCCTCGCCGACGCCGAGAAGCGTTTGCGGGAGGCCCTCGCCCTGCACGAGCAGCATGCGGCGAACGACCGGCTCACCCACGGCGAACTCGCTTGCGAACTGGCCGACGTGCTGGATCAGCAGGGGCGAAAGAAAGACGCGACCGACTTGCGGGAGGTCGCCGTCAAGGACTATCGAATCGTGCGCGATGACCCCCGGTCGGGCCGCCCTGAAGTGGCCGGGGCGCTCTCTGCGTTCTGGAAGTTGCAGCAACTTCACCAGCGGAATCGCCATTACACCCTGGCGTTGAAACTGACGCACGAGCAGGCGCAGGGTGCCGCCGGAACGCTCATTGAGCCACGGCTCCGCGCCGAGGAGGGCCGGTTGCAAGTTTTCCTCGGCGATTACGCCAAATCGCGCAAGCTCCTGACCGACGCCGTCAACGAGCTGGAAAAGCAGTCTCCGCTCAATCTGGTCGAGTTGCCGACCGCCCTGCTCAACCTGGGGGTCGCCGAGATGGCCACCGGCGACCGCGGCAAGGCCAGCGAGAGAGGCGAGCGCTGTCTGAAACTCTACCGCCAGTATCATCTGGTCGATGACCTGGTGCTGATCGAGACGTACAACTTGCTGGGCACGTGCGCCGCCCAGGCCGGCGATTACAAAACGGGCCTCGATCAGTTCCGCGCGGGCACGGCGATCTGTGCCCGCCTGGGGGAGAGCGTCGATCCACAGCACTGCAACCTGCTGCTGAACATGGCCCTGCTGTACAAGGCCCAGCACGATCTTCCCAAGGCCCTCACGACCTGTCAGCAGGCGCGCAAGGTGTACGAGCGCTTCGCCAGGCCCGAGCCCCTGATCCTCGCCGCTCTCGACGCCGCCGCCGCTGCGCTGCTCGCCGCGCAGGTTCGCCTCGCCGAGGCCAACGAACTTGCCGGCAAAGTCCTCGATCTGTGCAAGACAAAAGAGGGAGGCGAAAAGTCCCTGATGGCCACCGCCCGTCACTGCCAGGCGCTATTCCACCTGTACCGCGGGAACTTCGCCGAGGCGGAAAAAGCCTGGGAGGAAGTGAAACAACTGCACGGTCCGAAGTCGCCCTTGCAGCCGCGCACCCTCAGTTACTTCGCCCTGATGCGCGAGCGCCAGCAGCGGTTGAAGGATGCGGAGACACTCTACCGGGAGGCGCGTGGCCTGCAGGCAGCGGACCCGCAGGCGTTCCCGGCAACGCAGTTTACAACCCTATGGCGGCTCGCCAATGTCGTCGATGCCCGCGCCGGAGGCGACAAAGTTGTCCGGGCAGAGGCCCGCGCCTTGCTCGAAGAGGCGATCACGGTGGTCGAGAAGGCCCGGCTGCACACCTACGGCGATGCGCAGCAGCGGGCTCCTTTCTTCGAGCAGTTTGCGCCCGCGTTCGACCAGTTGGTGGCGTGGTGCGCGCGCGACGGCGACCTGGCCGCGGCCGTGGTCGCGGTGGCGCGCGGCCGCAGTCGCACGTTGCTGGATCAGTTGCTCATGGCCAACGTCGATCCGCGCGCCACGTTGGAGGGGCCGCAAGGAGAGCAGCTGCGAAAGCAAGAGAAGGAGGCCAGCCGCCGCATCGCCGCCCTTCGCCTCCGCGGTTATCGGACAGGTCTCGGATCCAGATTTCCGGGCAACGCGTGGCCTGCGTCTGCGGCCGCGCGATCCGGCCCACCCGCTGCCGGCGCAGCGCCCTGAAATGCTCGCCGACGTTTTGCTGCCGGCGGCCGTCCGCGAGCGCATCCAGAGGCTAAACCCGGAGTGCCTGATTCTCGTCCCCGATGGCGCCCTGCACAAGTTGCCGTTCGAGGCGCTGCTGCTCCGGGCCGGCGAGCGTCCCGCTTACGTCCTCGACGAGTTGCCGCCGCTGGTCTACGCTCCCTCGGTGGCGATTCTCGC
>DASPXY010000093.1:0-5309 GCA_035637055.1 Gemmataceae bacterium
GGGTGGTATGGTCGATCAAGTGCTCCAGCAGGGCACGGTCGATTGGACAGAGATCCACAAGGGCCATGCTTGTCTCTCCTGCCTCAGGCGGCTCCAGGAGAGGTTATTGTAGTTGTCAAAGAACTTTGTGTAACCTACTTAACGCAGGCGAACTCGCCGAACTCCGTCGGCTCGACGAACCCCCATGTCGGCTTCGATATCTACCTGGAG
This sequence comes from Gemmataceae bacterium, assembly GCA_035637055.1. Taxonomy (GTDB): domain Bacteria; phylum Planctomycetota; class Planctomycetia; order Gemmatales; family Gemmataceae; genus DASPXY01. The sequence continues at coordinate 211 of DASPXY010000093.1, forward strand.
AGGTTCGAGGCGACCAGGAAGATTCCCGTCATCAAGGTCGTGCGCCAGGTGACGGGCCTGGGTCTCAAGGAGGCGAAGGAGCTGGTCGAAGCCGCTCCTCGGGTGGTCAGGGAACACGTCGAGCCGGCAGAGGCTGAGCGGATCAAGGCCGAGTTGGAGGCGGCGGGAGCGACGGTGTCGCTGCGCTGACGGTTTTGGCGGAACCCTTCAGGGTTGAGGGTGACGGAACTATTCCGGCTGGCACTGCGGAGTCGTGGGGAGGCTGCTGCTCAAGCGCGAGCGTGCCAGGTCGGACGGCGTGAATTACTGCACTCATTTCAGCCTGTGCCTGCGCCAACATTTCGGCGAGGAGTCCAATGTGGGGTCTACGTAATATTGGCGCCTTTTGGCGAGGAAATGAGTGCAGGAATTCAGCCCTCCGGGAGATGGAAAAAGGTCGTACGCCCCGCGCGCACGACACGTTGCCAACAGTTCCGCCTGCGTCTGCTCGGGCTGCCTCCGTGGCCAGCGTAGAGCCGCGCTGCCGCGGTGCTTCGTTCGGGACGACCTCGACGTGACTGCTCGCCAGGGCGCTCGGCGGGAGAGGTGTCGCGCACGCCAGCGCTGCGGTTCCTTTCCGCTGTCCTATCCCCCAGGACACGCGCAGTCCACAGCAAAACGTCCGGTTGGCTGCGAACTCTGGGAGGCTTCCTCCGGTGGGGGCTGTCCTTGGATCGGTCCCCGAGCGCACAGCGCCGCGCAGCCGAGGAGCGGCAGGGTCGGCGCAACCCCGAGCCACAGTGGGCGAGCGACCGGCCTTGGCTGCGGCACCCGTTCACGGGTCGAAAGTGACAAGTGTACAGCGAGAGCCAAGCGGAGCGCTGGCCTGGACCCGCCGACAGGGTAGAATGGCAAGCAGGCGCAGGGATGACCAGAGGGTGTCCACCCCAGGTCGGCAGCAAGCCTCTGGGCCAGCGCAGGCATCCGCGCCGAGGGCCGCATTCCTGCACCCATTAGCGGCCCCGGAAGGCGCCATTTTTTCGTAGAGGCCACACGCGCATGGGCGGAGCATTCCGGCACGACTGGTCGTCGCGACTGGAAGTTTTCTACAATGCGCACGACTACCAAGATCCGACCTGATGGGCGCTAACGCCAGGAAGGGGATGCTTCAATGGCTAAACCCAGCAGCAAGAAACGGAAGGGGAAAAGTGACAAGCCAAAAGTGATGCCGCTTCTGGCAATGGCCATCTTTTGCGAGAGGGTATTGGAAGAGAAAGACAACGTTCTGACTATCGTCAGAGTGGTCGATAGATTGATCGTCCCCAAGCCTCCCGAACTGCCTCCAGCCCCCAAGGGGGAACCACCGCCACAGTTGGCTGTTCCGCTGCCTGCCGTCATCATGTTCAAATCGGGTGATGCGAAAGGAGAATACCCCTTTCGCATTGAGATCGTTTGGCCATCGGGGAGGCGCTTGCGGGCGCAGGATATGGCACTCACGTTTCTCGGCGCCGAAACCGGGTTCAACCTCCGTACCGTTGTGCCGATCCCGGTTGATGAGGAAGGACTTTACTGGTACGAGGTATTCCTCCAAGAACACCTCGTCACACGGATGCCACTACGGATTGAGCACTCGTCCCAGATAGCAGATGGCGCAACCACTGAACAGTCCCAAGCATCCGAAGGGGAAGGGTGAGGATCCTGCTCATCGCTGAGGTTTGCAGCATGGGTTTGCTGGTTAGCCCCTTGGCGGCAACGGCCGCTTGGAGTGAGGTCACGAACGGCATGAGCTTTGTGCGCAACTCGGCCTTTGACCAATGTCCGCTTGTGTACTCGGCCAGTCGCAACTTGATGCTGTAGACCAGCTCTTGCAGGCGGGCTGGCGCCCATCCCTCGATGTCCCAGGTGGCCAAAGAGAGCCATCCTCGGAACGCGCGCAGGGAGGTTCTCCCGGCCAGATAGGAGGCCAGCTTTTTCCGGATCTGCAACTCGGTGAGGTTACTTTGCATGCCTGATCCCTCCAAACGGCATCGACGACCGCTCACGCCGGGCCAACTCGCTCACCAGCGAAAAGGCAAAGCGGTTTCAGCCGATCGGTTACGGGAGTTGTTCAACGATGGGGGCATCCTGGAAAAAGTGAAGAATGGTCAGGCCACAATGCGCGTTGTAAAAGATGCCCACCCTTCGCCGCCCCTGGCCGACGAGCCTGAATGTACCAAAAGTCAATTACTGGCATACTACGATCTGACAGGTCAGAAGCTAGCCGAAGCCCATCAATACGTGCGGCCTGACGGCACAATCGGCGCATCGGGAAAACCTGACCCAAAGGAGGTACTGCACGAAGGTATCGTGCATCTCCTTGACCGCCCCTGAGAATACTGACACACGTCAATGCACTGTGGTGCAATATGCTGCGCGAGATCGAAGCCTGCTTTGTAATCCTCGCCGAAACGCTGGCGCTTCTCAAGCTTGAAATGGGTGCAGGAATTCGGCCCTGCCAACCTGGCAAGTGTGCCCTACACGCAAAGATGGCGGCTTCTTGGGCAATAATGAGTGCAGGAATTCGCCCGCTGGCAGGGGGCTGGCTGGCCCGGACGGTTGCCGGTTGTTCGCGCGCCATCTTCCGGTCCGCTCGGAGCGTGGTGTAGGAGCCATTCTCCCGCGCTAGTTGGCCAAGGTCAGCGATCGAGTTTGGCTCCTTGCTATACGCTTGTCACTTCCGACTCGTGGACGGTTGCGGCTCCCTCGGAGTGCTGTCGGCAAGGGCGGCGACGAAGAAGATGCGCGCGAACGGGAACAAGGTGTGAACTGCCACTGGGGGAAACGCCGCTTGCAGCCGCCCCCCCACGTCGCGCAGGAATGCCCCGGACTCCTCGGGAGCCAGCGCAGCCAGCAACGGTCGCAGCGCGGTGCCCTTGAGCCAGTCGAGCACCGCATCCTCGCCGGTCAGCACGTGCAGGTAGGTTGTCTCCCAGGCATTGACCTGGAAGCCCAGGCCATGCAGCCGCTCGACGTACCACGTCAGCGGCTTGACCGAATCGGCGTGCAATCCGAGGCCCGCCAACCGCTGCCAGCGCGAGTCGCTCACCGTTTCATCAATTACGCGATGGGCGGGGCTGTTGAAGTGATAGGGCATCTGCACCGCCAGCGTGCCGCCGGGAGCGAGCATCGCCGCCAGCGTCGCGAACAGCCGCTCGTGGTCCGGGAGCCATTGCAGCGCCGCGTTACTGACCAGTAGATCCAGCGGCCGGTCGGGTCGCCAAGTTGCGATGTCCGCCTGCACGAACTCCAGCCGGCCGGGGATGGCCAGCGCTCGGGCCTGTTCCAGCATCTCCGGCGAGTTGTCCACGCCAAGAATAGTCGCCGCGGGCCAGCGCTCGGCGAGCGTGCGCGTGAGGTGGCCGGGGCCGCAGCCCAGGTCGGCGATAGTCTCCGCCGATTCTGTCTCGACCTGGGCCATGAGGTCGAAGAACGGTCGCGAGCGCTCGTGCGCGTATCTCAGGTACTGGTTCGCGTCCCACATGAAGTGCGCCGTAGCCCGACTCTCTGAGTCGGGCTACGCTTTCCTACCGTTCGCCTGCTCGCCGCCTTCGCGTGCCTTTTTCAGACCGATCACCGCTTCCGGTTGGTCGGGCACCAGACGCAGGATCGCCTCGAACTCGCGGGCCGCCTCAGCGCGACGGCCCTCCTGCAAGTGGCGCTGGCCCGCTTCCAGGTGCAGTGCGATCTTCGCCTTGCGGACCGCTTGCCGCTCGCTGGCCGCCAGCGGAAACGCCTGCAAGGATTCCTGCAGCGCTAACTTCTCGGCCGTCTCGCGATCGGCCTGGACAATCTTGCGGGCCAACTCCAGATCCTGTTCGAGCCGGGCGACGGCGGGATTGTCGGGAGCGAGCTGCTTCGCGGCGGCCAGCGCCGTCGCCGCAGCGTCGAGGTGTCGCAGTTCGACCGCGGCGCGACCCGTTGCGAGGAGTGGACCGAGTTGATCGATCGGTTCCGTCTTCGGCCGCGGCACCGGCACCCTGGCCTTCGCCTCGGCCAGCGCTTTCTGCTGAGCCGCTTCCGCCGCCTGGCGTTCCTGAAGCCACTGCTCGGCGGCGGCTGTCTGCTCCTTCGCCCGCGCCGCCAGCAACTCCCTCGCCTTGCTCAAACCGGCCTCGGCGCCCGCATCGCCCGGATGGCGTTTCCCTGCCTCGGTAAATGCCCCGATTGCAGAGTCGAATTGTTTCTCATGCAGGGCCTTCCGGCCGTACACCATGAAGCGCTCATACTCCTCGTCGCGCTGTTTCGCCTGCGCCTCTTCCTGGCGGCGGCGCCAGTCCTCCGCTTGCTGCTCGGTCTTTTTCCGGGCATCGGCGAGTTGCTGCTCGTTGAGCTGCTGAGCCTGCCGCAACCCCGCCTCGGCCTGGACATGGCCGGGGTGCAGGGCCAGTGCCTGATTGAACGCGGCGATGGCGATGAGCGGTTTGCCTTGAGCCAACGCCTCGTTCCCGTTTTTCAGGGCGTTCTGCAAATCCTCCGCCTTGCGCTGGGCCAACTCCTTCGCGGCACGCTGCCGTCCGTCCAGGTCGCGTTTCTCCTGCGCGAGGCGGAGCAGTTCCTTCTGGCGGGCACGCTCGCGATCCTGCAGTTTTGCCTCCTCCGCCTCCTCGGCGCGCAACTTCTCCTTGCGCTGTTTCGCCTGCTCGATCAGGTTCTTCAGGTCACGGTCGTCGGGGCGGAGTTTCTGCGCCAGGCTGAGCTGCGTCAGGGCGACGTCGGGATCGTTCTTGCCGAGGGACTGCCGGCCGTCGAGAAGATACTGATCGAACTGCCTGGCCTTGCGGTTGGCCTCGGCCTGAGCCTGCCGCTCCGCCTCCAGGCGGTCGCGTTCCTGCTTGCGCTGCCGCGTCTCCTCGGCCGCCGCTGCAACTTCGCGATCGCGTTTCTCCTTTTCCATCGCAAGGGCCTGCAAATGCTCCTCGCGCTGCCGGCCAGCCTTGTCGAGCAGTTCCACTACCGCGGCATCCTCCGGCCGCACCCGCAGCGCCGCGTTGAGCTGAGCGATCGCGAAGTCGAAGGCGCGCTGATCGAGGGCCTGCTTGCCTTCCTTGAGGAAGCGCTCATAGGACATCGCCTGGAACTCC
>DASPXY010000094.1:0-8397 GCA_035637055.1 Gemmataceae bacterium
AATCCCCGCGAATCGGCCGCTGGTTGACATGGATATAACAAAGGAAGCCTATCGAGATCAGCAATTGCGCTACCCACACGGCCGCCAGGAACCCACGTCCGGAGATCCATTCGCTGCCGTCGCGCCAGCGCGGCGCGAGCGTTACGCGCGCCAGCCAAAGGAACATCAGCGGAAACGTGATGATCATGTAGTGACGGTGGACCGGCAAGAGCGACAGCGTGAAGACCAGGCCGAAGCCCCACAGGCAGGCGTTTTGTGTCAACGCCGTTCGCGACTCGCGCCCGATCCACAAGTTTCCCCAATTCGCCCGCTCGCGCCAGAGGCGCACGCACAGCCAGCCGACCAGTGTCAATACCCCGACAAGCAGCACGACGTGCAGCGCCCCGATCAGGTACGTCGGCTGCCCGCTCACCAGCGGATAGGCGAGGAAGTCGTCGAAATCGTCGCCGAGCGCGTAATCGAGACTCAGACCGAACGGCTCGGTCAGCCAGCGCATCCAGAATTTGAACTCCAGCACGTGGGTCCAGCGCCGTTGCGAAATCGGATTGGCCGCCACCTCGGTGAGGACGTAATGGAACCACGGCAGCAGCGGCAAGGCACCGAGGGCGCTCCCCGGCAGCCACCAGCGCCAGCGTACGTTGCGGCGGTCGAACAGCAGCGCCCATAGCGCAAAGCCGGCGGCGAGGAACATGCCCGCCGGGTAGAGGAAGCCGAGGAAGCCGCCGAGCAACCCCCAGCAGAACGCCCCCGCCCGTCGGTGGCGATACCACCAGCAGATAAGCAAGACCATCACGAAGAATGGCAACATGCACGGCTGCCAGATCTTGCGATGAAACAGGACCGCGACCGGGTTGACCGAGCCTAGCGCCGCCGCCCACAACCACGGCTCGCGCTCGCCGCGCGGCACTGCCCACAGTGCGAAACCCAGCAGCAGGAAGATGGCGGCGATATTGAGTATCTGAACTGACCGGCACAGGTCCGTCGGTTCCTGGACGTGGAACAGTCGGCCCAGCGCGACGACGATCCAGACGGTGCCGGCCGGGTGGCGGATCTCGAAACTGGTCGGTGGGCCGAGCCACGGGACAGGCTGGTCGCGGCCCATGTGCTGCGTGCATTCAAAGTTCCAGAGTTCGTCGCCCTTGAACTCCATGTCCTCGACCCAGAGCAGCCGCAGGACCACCCCGGCGAGGATCGCTGCGATCAGCCCCCAGATCCACGCCCGCCTCGCCGTCCCGGCTTGCATAGCTTGCCTCCCTCCGACGTCCGGTCGCTCTGCTTTTAGGCAGGCATGCGTACCTTCTCGGCCGGTTTTGTCAAGCCTGCCTCCCGCTTGCGGGTTAGCGCTGCAAAGCGCTAACCCGCAAGCGGGACGACGGCGGATCCTTACAATGGTCTCCGGGACCGTTCACTGAGAGAGTGTTTGTCATGCTGCGACTGGCCGACCTGCGTGAGATCCTTCGCTACGTTCCGCAATATCGCGAGAAGCTGTTCGTCATCGCCCTCGACGGCGCCATCGTCGAGGACGGCAACTTCCGTAATCTCCTCCTGGACATCGCCCTGCTGCGCAGCCTGCGCATCGGCGTGGCCCTGGTCCACGGGGCCGGCTATCAGATCCGCCGCCTCGCCGAGCAGATCGGCCTGACGCCGTCGAACATCGACGGCACCGGCGTGACCGACCTCGCCACGCTGCAGGTGGCCATGACGGCGGCCAATCGCGTGACCCATGAAATCCTCGAAGGACTGTCGGCGACCGACCTGCGCGGCGCCTGCGGCAACGCCCTCGTCGCCCATCCCGCCGGCATCCTTAACGGCGTCGATCACATGTGTACCGGCCGCGTCGAGCGCGTCGATACCGCTCTGCTCAGGGGCCTGCTCGAACACGATATTGTCCCGGTCATTCCGCCGCTGGGCTGCGACGGCGAGGGCAACACCTGGCGGCTGAATTCCGACGCGGTCGCCGTCGAGGTCGCCCTCGCCCTGCAAGCGGTCAAGCTCATCTACCTCACCAACGCCGAGGGCGTGAGCCTCCGCCGCAGTCCCGATGGCCCCGTCGAACTGCTGCGCCAACTGACCGTGGATGAGGCCGAAGCGATTCTGAAAAAGCAGCGCCCGGAACTGGTCGAGGCGACGGTGTCGAAACTGGCTCACGCGGTTCGTGCCTGTCGCGCCGGGGTGCCGCGCGTCCATGTGATCGATGGCCGCGTCGAGGAAGGGCTGCTGGCGGAGGTGTTCTCCAACGAGGGCATCGGCACGCTCGTCCACACGAACGAGTACCAGGCGATTCGGCGGGCGCAGCGCAAGGACGCCCGCGTGATCTACGGACTAATCCAGTCCGGCGTCGAGAACGATGAACTGGTGCGGCGGACGGTGGCCGAGATCGAGCGCACCGTCGATGACTTTTATCTCTTCGAGGTGGATCGCAGCACCGCGGGGTGCGCCGCGCTGCACCGCTATCCCGACGAACACAAGGCGGAACTTGCGTGCGTTTGCGTATCTCCAAAGTACGAAAATCAGGGCGTCGGCGCGCGGCTGATGTCGTTCCTCGAGGGGCAAGCGCGCTCGGAGGGGGTGGCGGAGTTGTTCTGCCTCTCGACACAGGCGGTCAACTATTTCGTGCAGAAGGGCGGGTTTCGCCTGGGGACGCCGGAGGATTTGCCGCCGGCGCGGCGCGAGCGGCTGGAGCGCAGCGGCCGGCGCTCGCAGGTGCTGACGAAACAATTGTGAACCCAGCCCGCTTGCGGGTTAGCACTCTTCGCGCTAACCCGCAAGCGGGAAGACACTGCCGGGCCGGCCGACGGCGTTTTTACTGGACACGGGTGCCGCCACTCTCGTTTAATAAGGAAGCATCGAGGCAGCGCCCTTTTTGCCGGAACTCCTGTCAGCGCGCAATTCGAGGATGAAGACATGGCGAACACCTGCGCTCACTGCTCCCGCGTCAATCCCGCAGGGGCGGCCTACTGCTATTTCGACGGCAGTGCGCTTGGTCGCGCCGATGGTGCTGCTCCTCAGAACATCGGCTCGCAAGCGTTCCCGACCCCGTTCGTCTTCCCATCCGGCAAGACCTGCCCGAACTTCGATCAGCTCGCCCTCGCCTGTCAGCAAGATTGGACTGCCGCCGTCGAGCTGCTCAAGGGCGGCATCCTCGAAAGGTTCCTGGGCAACCTCGGCCGGATGGATCTCGCGATGGCGGCACGTTCCGCGGCGGCCTTCCCGGACCTCAGCCGCGGCCTCGATCAACTCCTGGACCGCTTGCCCACGCAAGCTCTCCAGCCGCCGAAACTCCGTGTCGAACCGACCGAAGTGAACCTCGGCACTCTCAAAACCCGCGCCGACCAGCGTTTCCCGCTGAAGTTGACCAACCAGGGCATGCGCTTGCTTTATGGTTCTGTCGTCAGCGATTGTCCGTGGCTGGCCCTGAGCGAAGGGCAGGCTGGCGGGCAGAAGCTGTTCCAGACGAGCACCGAAACACCCCTCCTCGTCACCGTCCGGGGCCGTGCCCTGCGCGCCGGCAAGGTGCAGGAGGGCCGTTTGACGATCGAATCCAACGGCGGCCGCGTGACGGTGACCGTCAAGGCGATGGTGCCCGCCCGCCCGTTTCCCGAAGGCGTCCTCGCGGGCGCCACGACGCCGCGGCAAATCGCCGAGAAAGCCCGCGACGCACCGAAGGATGCTGCCCGGTTTTTCGAGAGCGGAGCCGTGGCGCGCTGGTACGCGGAGAACGGTTGGACGTATCCGGTCCAGGGGCCGTCCGCGTCGGGGCTTGGGGCCGTGCAGCAGTTCTTCGAGGCCCTCGGCCTGGCGAAACCGCCGCGCGTCGAGATCACTCAAGAAGCCATCAGTTTGCAGGGAGCGCCCGGGGAGAGCGTGCGCCAGCTGCTCCAGGTCAGGACGCCGGACAAGCGGCCCGTCTTTGCCAGCGCGACGAGCGATCAGGGCTGGCTACGCATCGGGAAGGCCATCCTCGCGGGGCCGGTCGCGACCCTGCCCCTTGAGGTCGCCCAGATCCCCGACCAGCCAGGGCAGGTGCTGCAGGCCCGCGTCTGCGTGACGGCCAACGGCGGCCAGCGCTTCGTCGTGCCGGTATCGCTCACCGTCGGCGCGCCCGGCGCCATCCGCGCGGTTCCGATCATCGCCGGCCCCACCAGAGCCCCCGTCGATACCGCCGTCGAGGCCGGACTGCCCGAGCACAAGGCGCGACCGATCCTCGCCGCCCCCGGCGTGCCCGTGCGGAAACGGCCGCGCAACGGCGAAGCGAAGGGCGAGCCGGAGGGCTCGTCGGCCAGGAAGTACCTCATCCTCGCCGGTCTGCTGTTGCTCCTGGTGGTCGGCATTGGCGGTCTGCTCTGGGTCGCGCTTTCAGGCGGCGAGGGGACGAAGCGGGTCGAGGTTGCCATCAAGGACGACCAGATCGAGGAGAAGAAGCTCCACAAGTCAGGGCCGCCTGTTTTCGAGACCAAGGTTGTCGATGAAGTTGAGGAGAGTACCGGCCCACTGGTCGTTCCCCCCAAGGTCGAGATCAAGGCCGAACCTGAGGAGCGCACCAGGGCCGCGGAGCAGGCGCCGGTCAAGGTGGACATCAAGGACGAACCGGAGGAAGTGGAGCCGGTGAAGGGCAAACCCACCGGCGGCCCGGTTGATCCAACGCCGCGCGTCACGTACAACTACGGCCCGAATCAGCGTTTCGGCATCACCGCCATGAAGGATCAGTTCGGCCGTCCTCTCAACAAACGCATCACTTACTCCTTCAATGGGGCCACCAGCAACACGCGCCTCAAGATCGACGGCCAGGATCGGGACTTTGGCGAGCCAACGGGCCAGTGGCTCAGCAAGGGCAAGAAGATCGCCGACAACCCGACGCGCCAGTCGAAGAACGGCTCCATTTCGATATTGCAGGTCGGTACACTCAAAATATCCCAGATTTTGGAGGTCGTGCCGAGCAAGCAGCCGGTGCCGGTTGCCGGCGGCGTGCGCAAGCGGCTGCTCGACACCGTGCTCATTCGCTACGTGCTGGAGAACAACGACAACCGGCCGCACGCGCTCGGCATCCGCGCTCATGTAGATACGCTCATCGGCAACAACGACGGTGTGCCCTTCACCGTGCCGGGCCGGGGAGGGCTGGTTGACACCTTTCACGATTTCCGGCAGCCCAACGAGGTGCCCGACTTCATTCAGGCGCTGGAAGTCCCGAACCTGCAGAACCCCGGCACGGTCGCCCACATGACGCTCAAGGTCGGTGGGGGTCTGGAGCCGCCCTCCCGCGTCAGCCTGACGCACTGGCCGACAGGCAACGCTCCCTGGGAAGTGCCTGTGATGCACATGGGCACCGACTCCGCAGTGATCATCTACTGGAACGAGAGAGTCCTCCAGCCGAAGCAGAAACGCGAGGTCGGCTTTGCCTATGGCCTGGGCGCCGTGGACGCCAGCGAGGCGGCCGGCAAACTCGGCATCACGCTCGGCGGCTCGTTCGAGCCGGGCCAGGTCTTCACGGTGACCGCCTACGTCGTCAACCCGGTGCCGAAGCAAACACTAACGCTCGAAGTGCCGGCGGGGCTGCAGGTGCTGGACGCCCCGACGGTGGTAGTTCCGAAGGCGCAGGGCAAGCCGCCGACCAGCGTTGTCACCTGGAACACCAAGGTGCTGCAGACCGGCGAACACCGCATCCGGGTGAAGTCAAGCACGGGCGCGGCGCAGTCAAAGACGATCACCATTGTCAGGCCGGAATCTCCGAGCGGCGGCCGCCTGGTTCTCGACCTGCAGGGGCCGTTCGAGCCCGGCAAGGTGTTCACTGTCAACGCCAAAATCATCGGGGGCGTGCAGAAGCAGACGTTGCGGCTCGTCTTGCCGAAGGGGCTGGAGCGGGCCGAGGGGCCGGAGTCGCAACCGCTCCCGGCGGCAGCGGACCAGGACGGCAGTTACCTGGTCAGCTGGAAGGTGAAGGTGATGGAGCCGGGCAAGTTCCCGGTGCGCGTCGAGTCGAACGCCGGTGTGGCCCGCACCGCGACGCTCACGATCTCTCAGGGCGATTCGAGCGCCGGGAGGTTCGCGCTCGCGGTTACCGGCGATGACTCGGGCAAGCTATTCCGGGTCGCCGCCACCGTGCCGGTGCCGCTGCCGAAGCAGACGCTGACCCTGAAGCTCGATCCGGGCATGACCCTGCTGAGCGGGCAGGCCGTTCAGACGGTCCCGCCGGCTCCCACCGTCGAGGGCAGCAAGCTCCTGTGGAACGTCCAGGTGCAGCAGCCCGGCAAGTACGCCCTGCGCGTCGAGTCCAGCCACGGGCTCGTTCTGAAGCGGACCATCACGGTCGCTCGCCCCGATGAGAGCGCCGGTAAATTCGTGGTCGATCTGACCGGCGAGATCGCGCCGGGCAAGGAATTCACGGTGATCGGCAAGGTGACCAACCCGGTGAAGGGCCAAAAACTGACGCTGAACTTGCCGAAGGAGTTGCAGCTGACCAAGGGGGCCTTGTCCCAGGACGTGCCGGCGTTCGCGGAAGGGGGTGGCACCAGCCTCGTCAACTGGACCGTGCGGGTGCTGGAGAAGGGTACGCTGCGGGTGCGCGTCGAGTCCACCACCGGCTACGCCCGCACGAAGACGATCAGCATCACGGAGAAGGAGGACTCCAGGGCGATTTTCGGAGGCAACTAAACAGCAGCGAACGAGCGGCGGGGTTTATCCCCGCCGTCTACACCTCCGGACGGCGGGGATAAACCCCGCCGCTCGTTCGCTTTCCCTGCTGGCAGTCAACGAACAAGTGATTTGTACTGGACAGCGGACGGTTGTACCCCGTTTAATAGGTAGATGCCCTTCACAATAGCGGCGAGCGTGTGGCGGCGGACGGGATGAGGGACGGGCGATGTCCTTTCGGTTGTTCATCTACTATTGCGCACTGATCGGCGGGTGCGCCGCCTTCTTCGGCTGGGCCTTCGGCCGCATGTTGTCGCCCGACCCCGGGACCAACCCCGTCGGCGCCGCCGGCATTCGCGGCATGTTCGCGGGCATCCTGATCGCCCTGGGCATCAGTCTCGTCGATGCCGTCTGGAACTTCTCCGCGCAGGTCGGGGCGATGATCCCGCGCGTCGGCGTGGCGGTGCTGGTCGGCTGCGTCGGCGGCCTGATCGGCGGCATTATCGGCCAGTCGCTGCTGACGGCGACGGGCTCAGCGATTTTCCTGATTTTCGGCTGGACGCTCACCGGCTTGCTCATTGGGACGTCGATCGGCGTCTTCGAGATCCTCGCCAGCGTGATCCGCCAGCAGGACGTCCAGGGAGCGCGCAAGAAAATGATGAAGGGCCTGATCGGCGGGGCAGCCGGCGGGTTCCTCGGCGGCCTGCTTTTCCTCCTGCTGGGAAACGCCTGCACTGGGCTCATGAAGCCGAAGGATCCGAGCGCCTCGTTTGATCCCAACAGGTTGTGGAGCCCCGCGGCCTGGGGTTTCGTCGCGCTGGGCATGTGCATCGGCCTGCTCATCGGACTGGCTCAGGTGATCCTCAAGGAGGCGTGGATCAAGGTCGAGAAGGGCCGCCGCGCCGGCCGCGAGCTGATCCTGAACAAGGAGAAGACGACCATCGGCCGGGCCGAGTCGTGCGACATCGGCCTGTTCGGCGATAACCAGATCGAGCGGTTGCACGCGAGTATCGTCATGAGCGGCAACCGCTATTATTTAGAGGACGCCCAGACGCCCGCCGGCACGTTCGTCAACGAGCGGCAGGTGATGGGCCGGGTGCCGCTGCAATCGGGAGACCTTATCCGCGTCGGCAGCAGTGTGCTGTGCTTCCGCGAGAGGCAGAAACGGGCGAGCGCCGCCACCGCGGCGAGTTGACGCCGCACCTGCCGCTTGCGGCTTCGCGCCCCGGAACGCTAACCCGCAAGCGGGAACAGACAATAACTCCGAGAGACACCATGCCGCAAAAGATCGGTTGCCCGCACTGCCAGAAACCCATGCTGATCCCCGACAACGCTGCCGGGAAGAACGTCCGCTGCCCCGCCTGCCAGAAACCGTTCACCATCCCCGGCGCTGTCCCGGAGCCCGTCGGTGCCGGCGTGAGTGGCGCGGCGACCGCTCGGGGAGCGATTACCCAGCCGGTCACAGCCCCTCCCTCGAAGCCATCCATCAGCCTGCCGGGCAGCAGCGCCACAGTCTGTCCCTCGTGCGGCTCGCAATTGCTGCCGGGTGCCGTCGCCTGCATGGATTGCGGGTTCTTGCTGCAAGGCGACGGCGCCACCCAGGAGCAGGAAGGCCCGCCGAACCTCTGCACCAACCCGGCCTGCGGCGTCGCTAATCCGCCCGGCGAACGGAACTGCCAGCGCTGCAGTACGCCGCTGCCCGTCGCCGCCGGCACGCTGATCCACGGCCGCTATCGCCTCGACAAGCTCCTCGCGATGGGCGGCTTCGGG
>DASPXY010000095.1:0-4192 GCA_035637055.1 Gemmataceae bacterium
TGAGGATGTCGCTGCGGATCTTGTTGATCACGAAGCGAGCGACCGTGCTCTGCTCCACCTGCTTGCGTTGCCCGGAAGTGCTGCCGATCTGAATGTCGAGCGCGACATACAGTCCGGCCAGCAGCAGCACGCCGACGGCCAGCGCCAGCATGACTTCGAGCAGGGTGAAACCGTGCCGGCGAGTGCCTGAAGTTTCCGAAAGCCGTCTCATCGATTGCCGCATTAATTGCTCCCTGAGGTGCTGCTCGAAGACGAGCTGGAAGAACTGCTCGGAAGGGTGCTGCCGCGATACTGGGGGTCGAGGACCATCTGGCTGAGCGTGACCGACGTGCCGGTGCCGTCGCTGCGTTGCCGCTGGACGGTGACATGGACGTTGTACAGGTGATCGTCGATTCCGCTCGGCTCGCTCTCAATCGACCAGGTCCAGGCGCCTTGCGGATCTTCGTCCGTGTCGTAACCGCCATTGCCGCCCGTGGAAATGGGGTAGTCCGGGTCGCCGGCGATGACCAGGGCGAGTTTTGCCTGGGCTTTCTGGAGGGCGTCGGTCTGTTCGCGGGCGTTCCGGGCGTGTTCGTGGCCGAGAGTGACGAGTTGAACGAGAGCGACCAGGGCGATCAGGAAGATGGCGGTGGAGACGATGACTTCCAGGAGGGTGAGGCCACGGCGGAGACGTGGACGATACCGCATGGTGGTTGGTCCTCCTTCCAAGTGGCGGGGGCCAGGAACTGGGGTCAGGGCTTGCGAGTCGCGCCGCCTCCTGATTTCCCGGTTCCTGGCCCCGACTGCCGCGTCGTAACTTCGGTTTGTAGTTCCGCCTTTAGGCGGTGAACCCTCAACCGCCTAAAGGCGGAACTACGAACGAGGCGCCGCGAGCCGAGCGGCGCGTCGCCTCTACCGGGGAACGGTCGTGATCGCCCCGGTCGCGGACTGCACCCGGAGCACAAGGGGCTTGCCGCCGACCTCTGTGAACGCAATTTCAGCATCCTGTCGAGTGGTGCCGTTGGGCAAGAATACCACGGGGCAGACCCAGGTGCCGCTGCCGCCGTTGGTGTTGCCGTTGTCGGTCGGCGGCTGCCCGTCGGAACCGAGCGACTGGGAACTGCAGAATCGGATCTCCTTGGGGAGCTTGTCCTCGACGATGAGCGGGGGCGGTCCGGAGCCGTTGTCGGCGGAGACCATCATGGGGTCGCTGCCCGCGCCGTTGTCCCAGAACTCCGCGCTATCGGGGGCAATCCGCATCGTGCCGGTGTTTTCCATAACATCGAAGCGGTAGGGCCGATTCTCGGCGATGGCGCGGGCTCGGGCCTGGGCCATGCGTGCCTTGATGGTGTCGGCCGCGGCGTTGATCGGAGTAGCTCCCCACAGCGATTGCAGGGTCGGCGCCACCACAGCAGCCACCACCATCAGGACGGCAAGCACAAGAACCAATTCAAACAACGTATATCCACGACGTTGATTTCGCACAGGCTCTCCTTAAAGCTGATCCGGCATTCGAGATCCGTTCGTTTTACCCTAGAAATTACTAATTGGTTGACCGCCCGGAGGCCCCTGGCTCATGATTCTGGGCTTCCGACTGGTCGGGTGGACCGTGTTGGTGTCGAGGACATATTGCCGGCCCCACGGGTCGATGAGGCTGTTCGGCTCCAGGACAGCGCGGACGTCGTCCTCGGGAGTCAGCAAGTCGTTCCAGCCGTTCTGAGGCAAGTAGCCGTGCCTGGCCTCGTAGGCCATGACCATCCCTTCCAGGGTCTTGATGTCGAGTTTGGCCCGATCTTTCCTCGCGTTGTCGAGGTAGCTGAGGTAGATGGGCACAGCGGCGCCGGCCAGCACGACGAGGATGGCGACGACCACCAACATTTCCATCAGGGTGAAGGCAGCCCTGGTTGCGGCTTGGGCAGGTCTCTTGATCATGGCGTGATTCCCGAAAGGCAGGAAGGCTACGGAAGTCCTCTCACGCATACAATCTTAAGTCGGCCCCCATTAAGAACTGATTAATCTTGCAGCGACCTTCCGAAAATGCCGGTGACGGAATTGTCCAGTAACAACTAGCAATCGGCGTGCCAGGCGCAAGCTGCATTGAGAAAATGGTTTGCGATGTTCAAGCACGAATGACAGGTTCGCGGAATTGCGGCGGCGGACTGCGTCGGGTATGCTGAGGCGACGGCTGGAAAGGTGAAAAGATGAGCGATCGGCACCTCACGGCCTGCTGGAACTGCGAAACGAGGCTGCCGCGGACGGCGTTCAAGGACTACCGCTGCCCGCTCTGCGGCGCCCGCAACGATCCGCCCGCGGTGTTCCTGTTCCTCGCGCTGGCTTTTCTGGGGCTGATGATGGGCTGGCTCGGCGGCATGGCGTATGGAGCCATTGTCAGGGTGGTTGGGTGGGATCTTGGCTGGGCGCTGGCGGGGCAAGTTGGGGCGATTCTCGGCGCCGTGGTCATCGGCGGTCTTGGGTTTGTGGCGGCCTTCCTGCTGGCCCTGCGCAACGCTGCGGCCAACCGGGACAAGGAAGTGCTGCTGCGCGGCGCCGAGATTCGCAGGGCGCGAGCGGAACACGAGAGCGTAATGAAAGTTACGGCAAGGTCAACGGGCGAACCGCTTGCGTAAGGAGGAAGGCGATGCCTTCACCGTTTCCGGGAATGGATCCCTACCTGGAGGGAAGCCTTTGGCAGGGTTTCCACGTACAACTTGCCTCGGAGATCATCCGTCAGCTCATGCCTCATCTCAGACCGCGTTACACGGCTCTCATGCAGCCCTGGCTGGTTGTCGAAACGCCTGACGAAGTTGTGAGTACCGCCGACGTTCCTCAGCCCGACGTGGAAGTTGGGGGTCCAGGCGAGGCGCTGCTGAAACGGGAACACCCTGACCCAGAGATGGTGGTCCCTCTGCGGCTGTTGACAGTTGTGCCCTTGCCGATCCGACAGTACGCGGTTGAAATCCGAGACACGACGGAGCGGCAACTTGTGACCGCGATTGAACTGCTCTCGCCGACAACCAAGCGACGGGACGGCCGCCGGCGTTATCTGGCCAGGCGTGCGCGCCGGCTGTTGAGCCCAGCCCATCTGTTGGAGATCGATTTGTTGCGTGCCGGCCAGCGTCTACCGATGCGCCAGCCATTGCCTGCAGCCTGCTACTTTGTCTTTCTCGGTCGGGCCAGCCGGCGACCGATCACCGACGTCTGGCCGTTGGCCTAGATCATCCCCTACCGACCGTGCCTGTGCCATTGCTGGAGGACGATCCGGAAGTACTCCTGGATTTGCAAACAACCCTGACAAGCGTCTATGACCATTGTGGCTACGATAGAGCAGTGGATTACACGAAATCGCCCGAGATCCCTTTGCCCCCTGAAGCGGTGACTTGGGCAGACGAGCGGTTGCGTGCGGCCGGGTTGCGTCCTTGATCTCGAAGGCAGTCATTCTTCTGGGAGACATCGTCATGTCGCGTCGGACCTTGCTGCCTCTCTTCGTCGGGCTGCTGTCCCTGGTCGCGATCCTTGCGCCGCAGCAACTCGCCGGGCAAGCGCAGAGCCCTGCCCAGCCCGTCGCCGTCACCCGCGGCAATCGCGATTTCCTGCAACACCTGTGCTGGTCCCCCGACGGCAGTCGTTTCCTCGTGACGCGCATCCACGCCGGCAAAATGGGCCTGTGGACTGTGACCGTTGACGGCAAGGAGTGGAAGCGCCTCCTGCCCGAGAACGAGCAGCCGCACTTCGACGGCCACTGGTCGCCGGATGGTAAAAAGATCGTCTTTGTCTACGATCGGCTTCAGGGCACCGACGGCAAGTTGCAGATCGACACCATGAACGCCGACGGCAGCGGCCGCCAGACGCTCGTGCCGCACACGAACGCCTTCGAGGAGTCGCCGCGCTGGTCGCCCGACGGCAAACTCGTCGCCTGGGTCAGCACGCGCACCAAGGATCAGGAGATTCACGTGGTCGGCGCCGACGGCAAGAACATCCGCCGCTTGACCGGCGACCCCGCCCTGGACAACAACCCGTCGTGGGCGCCGGACGGCAAGCGCCTGGCGTTCTGCAGCAATCGCGCCGGCAACTTCGAGATCTACACGATGAACGCCGACGGCGGCGACACGCGCCGTCTCACCAATCACCCGCGCATGGATTACTGGCCGGTGTGGTCGCCCGACGGCAAGCGGATTGCCTTCACCTCAAATCGCGATGGCAATTACGAGATTTA
>DASPXY010000096.1:0-4915 GCA_035637055.1 Gemmataceae bacterium
GGGGCTACCCCGGGGGAGCGTTTTCGTTACCACAGGACAGCGCGCGACGCGCCGTGCGCGCCGGCGCACAAGTCGTCGCGCCTCACGAGACCGGTTGGGACACCCCGCCGCCTTTCCCATGTCCATGACACAACACATCGCCCGCAACCTCGCCCTCGCCTTCCTGGCAGGCCCCTGGACGTTCGACGGCATGAGAGAACGCGGCGCCGAAGCCTGTGGCCGTCGGCAACGCGCACTCGCCGATCTGATTGAGAGCGTCCTTGGCGCCTTTGGCGAGGATCCGACCCACGTCCATCCCGATACACTCACTTGCTTCATTCAAGGGATGACGAGTTTCCAGAGAGGTTCTATCCGTGGTTGGACGGTGCGGCGGCTGTTCTGGCTGACGCCGGCAATGACGCCGCATCCCGGCGCGGCCGCATCGTGGCAGGTTCCGCCGCTGACCACTGCGGGGGCCCTGGCGGACTGGCTCAATCTCTCGACAGGAGAACTCGACTGGTTTGCCGACCGGCAAGGCCGCGAGGCGAAGGTGCCGGCGGGGCCGTTGCGGCATTACACCTATCGCTGGTTGCCGCGCCGCGGCGGACGCTGGCGTCTGCTGGAGATGCCGAAAGCGCGACTCAAGGCCCTGCAGCGGCGAATCCTGCATGAGATCCTCGACCGCATTCCGCCGCACGACGCCGTCCACGGTTACCGCCGCGGCCGCTCGCTGGCCGGGTACGTCGCCCCGCACGTCGGCCGCGACATCGTCCTGCACGTTGACCTGTGCAACTTCTTCCCAAGCATCCCCGCCGCACGGGTCCATGCCCTCTTCCGCGCCGCGGGCTATCCCGAGGAAGTCGCACGACTGTTGACGGGCCTCTGCACCAACGTCGTCCCGTGGGAGGTGCTGCGCCAACGGCCCGGCGAGAATGGCGACAATGAAGCGATGGCGGAGAGGCGTTTGTTCGATAGTCCGCACTTGCCGCAGGGAGCGCCGACGTCGCCGGCGCTCGCGAACCTGTGCGCCTATCGACTCGATCGGCGGTTGGCAGCGCTGGCGCGGGTGGCCGGCGCTGCCTACACGCGCTACGCCGATGACCTGGCCTTTTCCGGCGGCCCGGAACTGGAACGCAGCGCTCGCCGCTTCCATGTCCACGTCTGCCGCATCGCCCTGGAAGCAGGCTTCGCCGTTCACACGCGCAAGACACGGTTGATGCGTCCGAGTGTGCGGCAGCAACTCGCGGGCGTCGTGGTCAACGTCCGGCCGAACCTCGCTCGCAGTGAGTACGACAGGCTCAAGGCGACCCTGCACAACTGCATCCGCCACGGCCCATACTCACAGAACCGCGACGGACACCGCGATTTCCGGGCCCATCTCGCAGGCCGGATCGCGTACTGGCAATGGCTCAACCCGGCCCGCGGCGCGCGCCTCCGCGCCTTGTTCGATCGCGTTGCGTGGGACGACGAGGGCGGCACGCAGTCTGGGGGCCGTGGGTAATTGGCACAGAATGTCACCTGGTCAAGCCACCGGGGGATCCGATGAACGACGAAGCAGCGTTCCTGGCTGCAATCGCGGCCGACCCAAAGGACAACAACCTCAAACTGGTGTTCGCCGACTGGCTCGAAGAGCGCGGCGATCCCCGCGCCGCCTGGCTGCGCGACCCGGTCCTCCTGCCGTGGATGGGACCGACCCTGCAAAGCCCCATCCCCGCCCTGATCGAAGCCCTGACGAAGGACCGCAGAGCGATCGACGTTCGCCGGGCGTGCGAGCGGATCGGCGAGCCAGTGGTTGCCCCGCTCGCCAAGTTGCGCAAGCACGACTCCTCCCGCGTCCGCCAGCAGGCGGCACTGTGCCTGCGCAAGATCGGCAAGCGGGCGCAGGCGGCGGTGCCGGCGCTGCTCAAAGCGCTGAAGGATCCGGCAGACCACGTCCGCGAACAGGTCGCCAAGACCCTCAAGGTGATCGGGCTGCCCGCGGACATCGGGACCGACACCTTGCGCGACGCCCTCGGCGATGAGAATTACATCGTTCGCCAGGTTGCCTCCAAGCTGCTCGGGACCATGCGGGCCAAGGAAGGAGTCGCCCTGGACCTGGCAAAGCGGCTTGACAGCCCGGAGCCGCAGCAGCGCAAGGCAGCGACCGCCGTCCTCGCCGCGCTGGACTCGGCGCAGGCCGTTGCCCCACTGGAGCGAATGCTCGACGATCCGCTCCCCGAGGTGCGGGCCGCGGCCGCCGAAGCCCTGGGACAGCTGCGGAAACACAAGGCGGCCATCGGGCCACTGTGCCGGGCTTTGCGGGACAACAACCGGGCCGTCCGCGAGGCTGCGGCGCGACAGTTCGGCCAGTACGACTTTCACCCGCCGCCCGAAGCGCTCGGCGCGCTCCGTGCCGCCCTCGCCGACTCCAGTGCGATCGTCCGGACGGAAGTTGGCAACGCGCTGTCCCGCTGTGGGGAGTGGGCCGCCGAGGCCATCCCGGACCTGCTGAAGAACCTTTCCCATCGAAACGCCAGTGTGCGGTTCGCTGCAGTCGCGGCGCTCCGGGAAGTCGGGCGCGACGACCCGCGAGTGTTGGACGCGCTCCTCAAGGCCCTGGAAGACCCCAGCGACGGCGTCGCCTCGTGGGCTGTCGAGGGGCTCGGCCAGTGGTCCCAGTTGCCAAACGAAGTCGCCGAGCCGCTCTTCCGCTACATCCGCCGCGCCCGCATGCCGACCTCTCCCGATTCGCCCATGTACCCGGAGCAGGCCTATGCGGCGCTGGCGAAACTGGAGAACCCGACTCCGGAGGTCATCGCCGAGTTGCGGCGGGCGGTTGCCGAGACTCCGGAGAGCGCGTGGTGGACGTGCCAGGCGCTCGGGGCCATCGGCCCGGGGGCTGCTGCTGCGATCCCCGAACTGGTGGACACGATCCGGCGCGGGGAGGCCGTTCCTGGGGCCATGCAGGCACTGGTCCAAATGGGCGGCCCCGGCATCCAACGCCTGGCGGGGCTGATCGCCGCCGGCGACTGCCGGCAGGCCATCCTTGGACACAGCAACCTGTGGCATCTCCTTCAGGCGTTGCAGGAACTTGCCGCCGCGGGACGGGGCGACGAGATCTTGCCGCTCCTGCGGGCCATGCGGCAACGACTGCGAAAGGCCACGGAGCCCTGGGAACAGGAGCAGCTGCTGACGGCGCTCAAGTCGGTGGGGACGGCCGACGCCGATGCCATCGCCGACCTGCTGACGGTGGCGGAGGCTCCAATCATTCCGGAGGACCGCGTGCGGCCGGCGGCGCTGGAGGCCCTTGCCGAGTTTGGCCCGGCGCTGGTGCCGCACTTCACGCGGATCCTCGCACTGAGCCGCCGACCCGAGTTCCCGTCGTTCGCCTTGTGGCCGCTGGCGCGCATCCTCGTCCGGCTGGTCCCGCACGTACCGGCGGCGATGGATCGGTTGCGAGAACTGTTGCGCGAAACGGCCCCGGTAAAAGGCGAAGCCTGGGACCGGGAGATAGGCCGGACGACGTTCCGCACTTGCGCCGCCTGGGAACTGGCCGCCCTGGGGCCGGCTGCCGCGCCGGCCATTCCGGAGTTGGCCAAGCTCCTCAAGGCATCCGACGCACATGTCCGCAGCGAGGCGGTTAAGGCGCTGGGGCAGACGAAGGATCCCGCGGCCGTCCCGCACCTGCGCCGGGCGGCAGGCGAGACGGACGGGCTCGTCCGGAGCGCGGCCGTGAAGGCCCTCGGCTACGTGGGCGACACGTCGGATGAGAGCGTCGCCGCGATCGCAGCCAGTCTCCAGCACGACAATGTCTACATTCGGCGGGAGGCGGTCGCGGCCCTGATTCAGCTGAGCCCGGCGACCGCGGCGGTACGCGACGCCCTGGAACTGGTGACGAAAGACACCGACCGAACGGTCCGCACCCGGGCCGCCGCGGCGCTGAAACGAATCCAAGGGCGGAAGAAAAAGTCGCGATGACGCCGTTTTTGCGAACGAACAACAGGCAAGAGGGAAAGTGCTCGACGAGCGGCGGGGTTTATCCCCGCCGTGCCTGGCCCAGACGGCGGGGATAAACCCCGCCGCTCGTTCGCTTTTCACTTGTGGGCGCGGTTCGCTTTCTGCTCTGTCACTTGTCACTTCCCGAGGGAGCTACCACTGTCGCGGAGGAACCGGACCGAGTCGAGGTAGACGCCGGGGACGTTCTCGCACAGGTAGTAGATCGTGTCCAGATCCCTCTCGGTCGAGCGGAAGCGCAGCGGTTGCGGGGGCTGGAACTTGCGATCGTCCACCGAGAATTCCCACCGCTGCGCGGGCACATCGACAGTGAGGGTTACCTTGTGCCACTTCCCCGGTTCGCTGACGAAGGGTGTCTCCAGGAACGTGCCGTTGCCCTTGCCGTCGCCCTGGAGGACGAGGAACTTGCCATTGATCGCGTTCCAGACCGGGCCGTCGCGGCGGAGACCGTCGCCGTTGCGGATGTAGGCTTGAACGCCGCCCCCCTTGGGAACCTGGATATACTGCTCCACCACAAACCGGCCCCGCTGCGGCTCGCTCAGGCGGCGCTTGACCTCGGCCTTGCTCATGAAGAGGGCACCATCGCCCTCGAAGACCACCTGCTTCTGTACCCTAGCGTTCGGCGAGGCGGGCTCCCAGGCGGATGCCCAGCCCGGCTCGCTGGCCCCAGTGTTGAAGTTGGCTATCGCGATCACCGCGGCCTCGACCGGGACCGGCTGCACGACCGGAGGAGCGTCCTCCGGTCCGTATCCTTCGAGCAGGATTCGTTCACCAGAAAGCGGTGCCCGCAACTTGCCTTCCACGACAAACTCAAACGTGGGAAACCGCTTGCGGTAATTCTTCAGCGCAGCCTCGTAGTTGGCCGCGAAGTCGCTCGCCACGTCAGCAGCCTGCAGAGCCTTTCCCGGCCCATTGTACACTTCCCCCAGATAGAACCGGACAG
>DASPXY010000097.1:0-2057 GCA_035637055.1 Gemmataceae bacterium
AGGAGTTCACGGCGGTCATGGCCCAGCTGACCCCGGACGAACAACTCCTGTGCCGCTCCGTGTACATCGACGGGCAATCGGCCAAGACCGTCGCCGCCGACCTCGGCCGCGACCCCCAGGCGGTGTACCGCGAGCTGCATCGAATCAGGACAAAAATTAGGTCATTCCTGTACAATCAGCCGCCGGCCGCGGGGCGTCAGCGGTAAGTACGCTGACGTTCCTGCGGCCAGGGCCACGGCAGCGCTGCCGGGAGGGTAGATCGATGAAACAGCGTCAGGTCGGTGTCTCTGCAGCCTTTGAGGACGCACAGCCCATGTCGTTCACCGAGCAGTTCGTCGCCCCGGAGAAAGGAGGAGAGCCCCCCGCTCGCGACGTGCAGCCGGAGCACCTGTCGCCTGGAGTCGCCGGGGTTGTTCCGGCGTGTCCGGCTGGTACAACGGACCTCATCGTCGGAGGGTCCACTGATGCCCTGGGAGCCTGCCATGCTTCACGAATTGTCCCTTCGGGGCGTTCGGCCGGGAGCCCAACGCCAACGATGCAGAAAGGAAGGAACCCAATGACTGCCACCGACGACTACAAGGGCCCGGTGCGGCCCCTGGAGACGGCGAAAATCCCCAGCGCCGGTAACGCCGCCCACACCCCGCCCCGGCATGAACCGGAAGCGGGCCTGGTGCTCGAACTCGCCCAGCCTTGCGGCACCTTCACCGTCCTGGACCTGTGCGAACTGGCCCACCGCGATGTCACGCAGCAGCCTCTTTGCCTGGGCGATCAGGACGTGCGCCCCCGCGAGGCTGACATGCGCCGCCACCTGGAAGGGTGCGGCCCCTGTTCACGATGGTATCGGAACGCCCGCCGCGCTTATGAACGGCTCGCCGGCGACGTGCCTGCGGCCGCGACTCCACCCGCAGCGCAAGCCGAGTCTCAGCGCCGCAAGCCGCGCACCATTCGAGCCGCCGCTGGCGCGCCGGGCTGTGTCCTGCAGAAATTGCCGCCTCTCAACGGCGCCGCCTTGCTCGATGGACTGGCGGTCCAACTCGTGTGGAATCGCGAGCCGCGCAAGGCAGGGGCTCCGGGGAAGGGCCGCTGGTGGGTCACGGTGAAACTGCTGTCGCGGCAGAACGATGCCGCCGAGGGCAACGCCGAGGCCACCCTGGAACAGCTGGACGGCTTCGGCGTGCGAATCGCGTTTCACCTCCGCGGCCGCCAGGAGGTCGAAGAGGTGGTGACGCGCCTGGGCTTTGACGCTCAGCAGAACCTGGCGTCGATCCCGCGCAGCCTGACCTTCGCCCAGCCCCGGGAGACGGAAACCGTCACCCTGGCACTTCTGGACCGCGCCGAAACCATCGCCGACGACTGAGCCGGCACCGCTGGCCGGTTCCCCCCACCGGATCGCACGGAACAGACACGAGACACCATCGACTCTCTGGCGCGAGCCGTTCCGGGCCGCGGGCGTGGGAGCTTTGCCCACACGTCCGCGGCCTGGGAGCGTTTCCGCATGTCACCGAGGGCTTTCCGTAGCCTCCAGCCAGTGGTAGAGTGAGGAAGGTTCAGCGGATCGACAAATGAGTGGGTTTCCGAACAACCCGCCTCGCCTCCCGAGGCTGCAATCCATGACAATGCCGCTCGATTTAGTGTTCGTCCGCCACGGCGAATCGGAGGGCAACTACGCCTACAGCATGTCGTATCGGGGTGACGATCGCTACTTTCAGCCGGGGACGTCGTTCCTGCAGCGGCACGGCTCGAAGTGGTTGACACTAACAACAAACTCTGGTACAGTCTGGGAGGGCGGAAAACATGGACGCGACGAGGGGGATTCTAGCGATGCCACGCAGGGCGTACAGCTATGCTCATATTTCGGATCGTAAACAGGGAAAAGGCGATGGCCTGCGCCGGCAGGGGGCTGCCCAGGACGAGAGCGGCCCCGAAGGAGCCTTGCCGCGTGAGACCTACCCGGACCGCATTTGCCGGGAGCAGGGTTGGTGCCTCGACGACTCGCTCCGCTTCGTAGACAAGGGAAGGTCGGCCTACCACGGCGACAACCTCCGGATCGGCGACCT
>DASPXY010000098.1:0-2484 GCA_035637055.1 Gemmataceae bacterium
TTTCCAACCACTTGCTCCTGTGGAGTTTCTACTCTGCCACGTTGCCACCGTCTCTTATTCCGCGTCCCGACGGTCAGGCGAGTCAGCGAACCAGCCGAAGCGAGCGACACCGTCAACGCGCCCAGGAATGCCGAGTGGGCCGTATCCGGCCACGACGAGCAGGATGGCTGTTGCGCTCGGGGACGAGGACGGCAAGGGCCGCGCCGGTTCTTGACAAATGAGAGCGGGCGCGTTGCAATCCACCTGTCGCACCGGCGGACGGCCCGCTGTAAGCGGAGGAGGCTCGCAGCCGATTCCGGCCGGGATCGGCTGCGAGCCTTGCCGCCCATCCCGGCCTGCTGTGCGGAGGCAAAGCGCTGGAAGAGACAGGACGATCAAGGGAAGCAATGAGGCCCGGCCAGCCAGATCGGCCGGGATAGGCTGCGAGCGTTGCGGTGGCTGTCGTGGGGAAGCTTGCAGCCTCCCAAGGAACTCTCTTGGAGGGGGACCGTTGAATAGCGGAGTCTCATGATCGCTTTCTCGGCCTCCGCGCACAACCTCCCCCTCCCCGCGCTGCTCTGTCTCGCCGTTCTTCAGGTCCCCAGGCCAACCGCCGGGCGTGCAGCCGCCGCTCTCAGTTTCACGGCTGCGCCGGCTCCAGACGATACCCCAACTCTTCCGCTTGACGCGCCAGCCCCTTCACCTTGCGAAGCTTGTACGCCTGCTCATACTCCTCCATCGCTTGCGACACGTACTCCTGACCCTGCGTCAGCAGTGCGTACACCAGACGCGCCAGCTTGTGCGCCGTCGCCACGATTCCCTTGGCCGCTCCCAGCCGCGCTTTCATCTTCCGGCAATACGCTCCCAGCGCGCTCTTGGACCGATGCAGGGCCCACGCCGACAGGCGCAACGCCCTGGCCGCGCGGCTGACCCCCGGACGCACCCGCCGCGACTGGACCTTGCCGCCGGAGATCTTGTGCTGCGGACACAACCCCAGCCAGGCGCAGAAGTGCCGGCGCGACGGGAACCGGCTCAGGTCCGGGCCGATCTCCGCGATCAGCACCAGCGCCGTCGTCTGGTCGATCCCCTCGATCGCCGTCAGGTCCACCCCACTGACGCGATACACCAGGCCCCGCGCATCGTAGGCCGGCTCGTTGGCCCCACGCTTCCGCTGCCGCGGCTTCGGCTCCAACCGGGGCTTGTCCGCGCTCTGGTCCGGCAGCGTGCCCAGGTAGCGTTCGATCTCGTGGTCGCACGCCTCGATCTGTTGGCGATAGAATTCCCACAACGCCAACGCCTGCTTCAACTCGAACAGGTGCTCCTGGCGCCAGTTGCCCGCCAGCGCCTGCGCGATACCCGCTTCGCTCGCCTTGCAGTGGACGTTGCGCAGCTTGGCCAACTGCACGGGATCGCGCTCGCCCTGCAGAATGGCCTTGAGGATCGACAGGCCGGTCACGCCGGTGATGTCGCTGACCACCTCGGTCAGCTTGACATTCATCTGCTCCAGCGCCTTCTGCAGGTGCTGGACGTGCTGGGCGGCGTAGCGCACCAGCATTTGCTTCTGCCGCAGGTAGCCACGCAGCACCACGATCTGATCGGACGGGCGGAACGAGCCGGCCAGCAACCCGCAGGCGTGCAGCCGCTGAATCCACTGGCAGTCCAGCCGGTCGGTCTTGGGCCGCCCCTTGACGTTGTGCGTCTGCCGCGGATCGACCAGGAAGACCTCGAAGCCGCGTGACTCGAGCAACTCGAACAGCGGGATCCAGTAGACGCCCGTGGCCTCCATGGCGACGGTCTTGATGCCACACTGCGTCAGCCAGTCGGCGAGGCGGACCAGGTCGGCGGTGAAGGCGGCGAAGCGGCGGACGGGTTGCTCATCGCGGTCGGGGCCGACAGCGACCCAGTGTTCGGCACTGCCGACGTCGATGCCGGCGGCATCGGGTTGCAGGACCGGCAGGTGCTGGACCTGCACACGCTGGCGGTTTTTGTTCTTGCGGGCAGTCACGGCGGCCTCCAGAATTGGGGGTAAGGAAAAGGGGGCCGCCGGGCCACAGGCGTACGGGTAGAAGCAGTCTCCCAAACGGGGTCACGCGGCAAGGCGTGCCACCAACGCGGTGAACGCAGACTGTGGCGGCCAGGCTAATCGACGGGCACGAGGCACCAAGGCACAAGCGGCCAACTGCACCGACGGCCCCGCCGCTCAGTCTATGCCGGTGTGCCCCCTGTTCCTTCCCTCGGTGCGGACGCCCAGCGTCCGGAAAGGTTAATCAATGGTTCGGCGGCAAGCACCGATTCTCCAAGGAACCAATTCTTGGCGCAGGTTGCCTAGCCGCACACGATCGCTCGCCTCTTGAAGTCATCCTTCCGGCCTCTTGTTTTTCGCGCTCGATTCGGCCACAATACCGGGCAACTCCTCGGGTCGCCCGGTTGAATCCTAGCGATGGCTCGCAAGAAACGCAAACCGGCTGAACCCTCCCCGGCGGAGCCGGCATCGACTCCGTCCGA
>DASPXY010000099.1:0-9352 GCA_035637055.1 Gemmataceae bacterium
CAAGGTGCCACAGGGTAAGGTGGTCGTTGCCTTCGGGTGCCATGAGTTTGAGCCTCCGCAGATGGTTAAGTGGCTGATGTCACAACACTTAACTACTGCGAGAGGCTCTTTACACAAGTCCTTGGTGCGCAATCCGGGCTAAACCACCTCGTGGCCCCTCCATCCACGACCCCTCCTTCTGGCACCCTCGTTCATTGCGCCCATCGTCCTCCATGTCCTACGGTCGCCCGCGCAGCAGCCACTTCGGTTCCTGCACCCGATTCTTCACACCTCAGATCGGAGGACGTATGAACGCGCACGCGCACACGAATGGCACGATCGTTTTCCTCGCCATCCTGCCCCAGATCGAGCGACACGCCCTGTTCGCCTTCCGCAGCGTCAAGGATCCTGGTCGCCACGATGACTGCGTGCAGGAGACCCCGGCGTTGTGCTGGCGATGGTGCTGCCGGCTGTGGGAGCAGGGGAAGGATGCATGCGAGTTCCCCACGACCCTGGCGTCCTACGCCACGCGACATGTCAGAAGCGGTCGCAGTTTCGTCGGCAAGAAGACCTACCGCAACGACGCGCTGTCGCCGCTGGCCCATGCAATCCACGGCTTCCTCACCCAGGCCCTGCCCAGTGTGGAGGCCCAGAACGGCTCGCCGTGGCAGGCGGCCCTGCAGGACAACACGCAGAGCCCGCCCGACGAGCAGGCCGCCTTCCGGATCGACTTCCCGGCATTCCTGGCAGCCCAGGCAGAGCGGAATCGCCGGATCGCCGAGGACATGATGATGGGCGACACGACGCGGGAGCTGTCCGACCGCCATGGCGTCTCCCAGGGCCGGATCAGCCAGCTGCGGCGGGAGTTTCACGCCGACTGGCGGGCCTTCACGGAACCGGTGGCCTGAGCGCCCCGCGAAAAGCCGCCTCTCGGGCGTCGCCGCACCTTGCCACCCACCCCCCCCGAGCTGGCCGGTCCTCCGCTGAGCCGCATGAAGAATGTCCGCCCGAATCGAACGACTCGGGCCGCCCCCTGCACCTGGCAGGGGGCTTTTTGTGTGGGGCGACGCTTATCGCTGTGCCGACCTCCGCGCCGAATTGCCATCGACCCGCCTTCTGGCACCCTCCTTCGTTGCGCCGCCCGGCTTCCCGAACTACGGTCCGGAAAGCAGGAGCCACATCGGTTCTTGCCACTGATCTTTCACTGTTTCGGAGGGCATTCCGTTGACGACGTCTCTCATCACCCACTGCGGCGCGCGGGTCGTCACCCGGCCGGAGCTGGACCTCGTGGAACCCCCGCCGGCGACGGCGACCTGGTTCCCGGTCAAGCACTCGCTCGTGATCGACACCGTCAGCCAGTCGCTGCAGGCCGCCGGCTTCCAGGTGGAGCGCATGAAGTTCGCGCTCTCCCGTGGAGATGCCCGCCTGTTCGCCACGATGGATCTGGCCTCGGCCCTGGCCACCGGCGTCAACCTGGCCGTCGGTATCCGCAATTCGACCGACAAATCGTTGCCCTTGGGGTTCGTGGCCGGCGCGCGCGTGTTCGTCTGCGACAACATGGCGTTCCGCAGCGAGCTGCTGGTCACCCGCAAGCACACCCGCAACGGCGCCACCCGGTTCCAGGAGGCGATCTGCCAGGCCACCCAGGCGCTCGTGCAGTTCCGCGAGATCGAGAGCCAGCGCATCCGCCGGTTCCAGGAGCTGGAGCTGTCGGACGTGCGGGCCGACTCGGTCATGCTGCGGGCCTACGAGCACGAGGTCGTCAGCCACCGCCTGCTGCCGCAGGTCATCAAGGAGTGGCGCACGCCGTCGTTCGAGGAGTTCTCCGGCCGAACCGCGTGGAGCCTGCTCAACGCCTTCACCGCCGTCCTCGGTGGACGGCTCAAGACCAACCCCCAGCAGTTCGCGGCGCTCACCATGCGTTTGCAGGACCTGCTGGACAGGGAACTCTTCCCGGTCGCGGCAATCCCCGCGCTGGCCGTGTGAGCACCGGAGGAGTCCATGTCCCGCACCGAGCGGGGCCGGAAGGGAAGGGGCAAGCCGTTTTCCAAGGGGTACGACCCCCGGCGACACGTGCTGACAACCGAGGAACGCAGGCGCGGCGGGCTCACCACGGCGAGGAAGTACACCTGCTTGGGCAGGTGGCACCTCGACTGGTGGGATCGCTGCCACACCCAGAAGAAGGGAGAGTATTGAGATGGCCAGGAAGAAGACGGCGGTCGCGGAGGCCGCCGGAGCGGAGCCGCCCCCCGAGGCGATCCCGCTCGATCCGGCGGTCACCGAGCCACCGGCCGAGGCGCCGGCGGAGAGGCCGGTCGAGACCAACGGCGCGCCCGTCGAGCCCGCGGCTGAGAGCCACCCCAACGGCACCGGCGAGAAGCGCCACCCGGTGTTCAAGGTCGGACCCATCGCCACCGACAAGGACAACTCGGTCGAGGCGGCGGTATGGGACCGCGTCATCCAGACGCGTGACGGCCGCGAGTTCACGGTCTACAGCGTGACCGTGCATGCCAGTTGGCGCGACAGCGAGGGCTCCTGGAAGAAGACCAGCAACTTCCGGGGGTCACAGATCTACGCGCTCGTCTACTGCCTGCAACGCTGCTCGGACTGGATCCTCGCCCAGCGCGACCCGTCCACGAACTGCCCGTTCTAAACAGTGAAAACCGCTCCTGCCCCGCGCAGAAGCACCCCCGTCTGCCGAGAGGCAGGCGGGATTTTTCGCGTGCCAGACGGGTTTTTCGCGTGCCAGACTCCGGCTCCTGCTCCGTGAGTTGAAGGCTGACGGGATCGCCGTCGTCCTGGTGCAGATGCCGGTGTACGCCCCCGAGAGAATCCTCCGGCTGGGAAGCAGCCAGATGGTGCGGCGCGTAGCGGACGAGGCTGGCGTCCCGTTCCTCGATTACCTCGCGAACCCGACGTCTCCGTTCACCCGCGACTTCCGGCAGTACGCCGACTGGGTTCACCTGAACCGAACCGGCGCGTCCTTGTTCTCGGACGCTGTCCGCGAAGACCTGGAGCAACTCCTGGATGCCGGGGAGCTGCCCACATGCGCCGACCCATCCCCAAAGAACGGTCCTTCGTCGGCATAGGCACATGAGCGCAAGGGCAAGGCCAGGGCGGATCACCGAGCGGGTCAACGCTTCAGGAGCCAACACGTGCTGGACCGTCGCGTGTTCGCAGAGGGAACAGTAGCCGGTGAAGCGGCGCGCACGAGGCGGCCGCCCCACCGTGCCCCTTTCCAGACGGGCTGGGAAGTGGCAGGGCGACGCTACCGCGTCACGGGCACGGCGGCAACCGATCACCCGGCCCGATGGCGACTGCTCGTCCCGGCCCGCACCCTGACGAACGCCCGGCTGCGCCCGTCAACACCGGATCGGGAAAGCCGCAGACGTCCGGGCCTGCGGTCGGGTACAATCCTCAAGGTGCGTCTGACGATGCAACGGCCAAGGAACTCGTCTGGTTTGCGGCCTCCTGACGGAGCGTCTCGGGCCGAGGCAGACAGTTCTGCTCGCGGCAGTAGTCAGTTGTTCACCCAGTCGGCGAAGGCCGGGCCTCTGCTGAACAAGTGTTTATATTTCAAGTTGCCAAGATTATTCCCACCGATGCCTGCGCATTCTGGCTAGGCCGGGTATTCTCTCTTGAAGGGGACGACAACAGAACTCTGCCGGCCTCGCGAGGGACTCGCTCCATGCCATCCGACCGAAACCACTCCTTGGTCAAACACGGAAACACGGATGTCGTTCTGCCTCGCTGGGAGCCGGCCCCCCATTCGGTCCCACTCGAGAAGCGGATTCACCGTCTCACCGCCGGGATCTTTGGGGTAGTCATCGTAGACCTCCTGGAGGGACAGCGAGACCCGGAGGCATCGGCTCGCAGCGTGGCGGAAGACGCAAGTGCCGCGGTTCCGGTCATTCTCTCGTGCCTTGGTGACCTGGGGTCCGACTGGAGTGTGGGAGTGGAAGTGACGGCCGCCACGGTTCGCTTCCCGCTCTCCCTGGTGATCCGGTTGCTCCAGGATCAGGGCTATGCGCGGTCCGACCAGAGGGATGGGCAGGACGAGGATCTCTCCCCGCAACTCGCTTCATCGATAGCCGACGCGAGGGCTGAGGGAAAACGGAATCGCATGCGGGCCTGGGGGGCCTTGCTCTCCGCCGCTGTCGCGATGCACCGGCCAGCATTGTTCAAGGCCTGTTTGCTCGACCCGCTCACCGCGGTCAGTCTGGCCAGTCCCGATTCGCCGGACACGAACGGGTTCTGTGACCGCTTGCTCGGAAAAGTCGCCGACGCCAGCCCGGAGTTCTGCGCCGGGCTTGCCACCATCGCGACCGGCCGCGGGCAGTACGACCCGACCGCGCGCGCCGCCGCTACCCGTATCCTCGGGTACGTGGAGCGCGAGGCGGCAAGAGCAATCGACGTCGCCCTGCACATCCTCGAACAGGAGTGCGACCAGACCGACTTGGCCAAAAATGCTTTCTGTTTCTGCGAACCCGTCGTGCGTCCGATGGCTGCTCGCACGGTAGCCAGGTTGGCGGCAATGGGCGGCGTCCCCGGCCACAGGCGGTCGCGGTTGGTACAGGCGTTGCGGGATCATATCGAACGCTGTGTCCCAGGAGACACGCTCGCGTCAGCAGCGCAGGCTCCCATCGCCAGTCCCTGCATTGCCGCCCTGCGGCAACTCGAACCTCCTGAGGAGGTCGCCGCGCTCCTCCTCCATGTGCTCGTGGGACTGAAGACGTGTGTCGAGTACAAGCCGAGATTCCTTCGTGAGGTGGCCGAGACCATCGGTCAGGTATCCCAGGGCGTTGAAGACGTCCTCCTGCGCGTCATTGCCTTGCTGCCTCGGCTGCTGGATTGGGAGGACGTGGATTACCTCGTTGGCGCGATCTCCCGTCATGCGTCCCGGACTGAACGGGTAGTCGTGGCCCTCGGCCGGTTCCTCCGTGAGGCAGCGCAGGAAACCAACAGCCTGCTGGATCCGCCCCTCGACTTTGACGTCATCAGGATCGATTTGGGATCAGACCAGGCAAGCCAGCAAGGACTTCAAACATTCGATCGTATTCGTCGCCTGTATAATATCTTCAACACGGCTGCAAAAACTGCCCGAGCGCTGGCCGAAAGGCCTGCGTCCGTTCAGGTCGTCCTCACCGATCTCGTTGAGACCGCATGCTCACTGCAATACCCGCAAGGCCGTTTCAGCGCTGACACCCTTCGGCCGACTATCCAGAGCGCTTTACACGAGGCGCTCCAAGCGATTGACAAGACTGCCGACCCAAAAACGATTCAGTTGAAGATTGCACTGATTCTCGCCCAGTCCCGGACGAAACAGCGGCCCATGGACCAGTTCAACTTGCTCGCGCGAGACGAGCGCTTCATGGCATTCCTGTGGAACGATGCTCAGTGGTTGCTGAGCCGGAAGGGCCGTCGCTGCGACCTCGCCGAGCTTGTCCAGACGGCGCTGAGCTATGTGTTTGAGATTGTGCGGCGTCCATCGTTCGGCGTGGCCAGCTCCAAGCACGCCCAATTCCCCGGACTATTGCAAGCCGTTCGCCGCAGTGCTCTTGAGAAAGCGCATGCACAGATCACCGGTGAGGGAAGAGCTGGAGCATCCGCGACTCGCACGTTCACCGAACTTGGGACGGACTGCGGCGGGCGGGCGGAATCCTGGCTCGCGGCAAGCGACGACCCGATGCAGGCTTCATCCGGGCCGTCAGAACTTGAGATCCTTGCTTGCCTGGAGCAACGGCTCGGCGAGAAGGAGTTTCGCTTTATCGAACTCCGCCTCCAAGGCTTCAAGGACGATGAGATTGCGGATCTGTTGGAAACCACACGGAATCTCACCTGCCAAGCAAGGAAAAAGGCACGCGAAGCTCTGCAACAGGCTTTTGAGGACGAGCTTGGCTGGCTCAACCATCCGAAGAGAAAACGCGCACGGCGCTGACGGATCTCCCTCCTCCTCAAACGGTGTCAGCGCCGCCCCCGGAATCTGGATGATGCTTCAGCCAGGCGGCATACCAATCCCGGTAGCGCTGGCTCAGTAGGAACACCCGCCACTCCTGCCCGTCGTCGTTCAGGCGTCCTCGATGGTATGCACAGACAATCGCTTCCCCCTCCTCATCGAGGGTCGGAGGCGACCTTCCTGCTTCACGGTCCAGTACTGCCTGGATGCGCATTCGACGCAATAGCAGCTCTTGTCGGACGACCAAGGCCCAGCTCCGGTACTTCTGGGCCAGTTCCATTACCGACATTCCGCGCCGATGAGCCTCGCGCAGGGGTAGCAGCGGCGGGGCTTCCTCCTCCGGTTCAGCCCGTTCCTCAATCTCCTCCATGACCGCGTCGTGCAGGAAAACCCTTGCCGTCGAGCTGACCAACAGGGTGGCACGCACCTGCCGCATCACGTCCTCAGGCAAGTCGGCACGGAGGAAGGCGCGCATCTTCAACACCTCCTCTCGGCCCAACACTTTCTCGTCCTCTTCCGCGGTGCCCCCGTTCACGTACCAGAATGGATACTCATGAAGCATCAGATGCAGACGCGCAGCCAGCTCTTCGAGTTCCCACAGGTGCAGTTTCGCCCTTGGCAAAGGGATGGACTCCGCGATCCATTCACCGACCTCCGGCGGCAGCGAGTTGCGCGACACGGGAATGATGGTAATACAAACGATTACCCCTGCGCAAGAAAATGACCGCTCTTCCTCCCTGCGCATGAGCCAGACGCCGGGTATTTGACTGGTGACAAGGTAACCAATGACGCAGCGCTGGGCCGCTGACGTCCCGAAACACGGGAATGATGGTAATACAAACGATTACCCTTGCGCAAGAAAAAAACGGCTCTTCGTCCCTGCGCACGAGCCAGACGCCGGGTATTTGACTGGTGACAAGGCAAACAATGACGCAGCGCTGAGCCGCTGACGTCCCGGAATGGAGATGCAACATGAGCCGTGAGCAGCGACAGACGGGTGATGGGTGCCCACCGGCAACCGCCGTCGATGAAGACGACGCCTTGCCGGTGCCGCCTTCCGCAGTTCCATCTGCTTCCCCTTCGGTCTGCATTGCGGAGGGAACAGACACCATCGGCAGCGCGATTCGACTCAGTATGGCAAGCGAAGACCCTGTGGAGGGAGATGGATCGCCTCCACTGAGTATCCGCGAGGCCACTCTGACTGACCTCTCACACATCGTGCTGTTCAACATCCGCCTGGCCTGGGAAAGCGTTCGGAAACACCTGTCTGAGGAGCGAGTCACACTCGGTGTTCGCGGCATCCTCGAGGATTCCACTCGCGGCCGCTACATTCTTGCCCTGGTACATGGGGAAAGAGTCGGCCAACTGATGATCTTCCCCGAATGGAACGACTGGCGGGGCGGGTGGATCTGGTGGATCGACAACGTCTATGTCGCCCGTCCGCTCCGCCGCTTCGGGGTCTGCCGTGCGCTGTTCCGGCACGTGCAGCAACTCGCCGCTGCCTGCGGCGCGGTGGGCATTCGGCTCCACGTCGCGCCAGAAAACTTCCCCGCCCAGCAGGCTTACAGAAAGTTGGGGCTCTCCACGGGGGGCCTCATGATGGAGTGGTTCCTGGGACACGACGGCGGATCGAGCCCAGTTCTCGCTAACCTCAGCGAAGCCAAATAGGCACGAGCATGAGCAGGAGAGTGGACAACATGCAAGCCTTACTGACGTATGACGAAATCCTCCAACAGCGCTGGGCAGACGACGGCGGGGCCTGTCCGGATTCTGACGACGAGAACCTCGGTTTCAGTTTAAACCGCAACCAGGCCCCCGGCCCCTTCCGCGGCGGCCAGGCGGTCTACGAGACCCTCGCGGCTCACCAGCAGACCGAGCGTGACTGGTCACTCCACGGGGTTCTCGTGGAACTCCACCGCTGGGCCGAGATCTTCGCGACCGAGTTTCGGCTTCAGCTGCCCCCGGTGGCGTTCTGCGTCGGGCCGACCCGGCGGAACTGCTACGGCTACTTCCGCCCCGGGCACAACCAGTTCGGGATGCGCCGGGAAATCCTGATACGGGATACGCACGTCACCTGCCAGATCGCAAAGCGTGAGTTCTGGCCCATCCTGGGAACCCTCCTCCATGAACTCCTCCATGCGTGGCAGGACCAGAATGGCCTTCCGGGGCTGAACAATTACCATAACGCCCAGTTCCGCGGCAAAGCGGCCGAGTACGGTCTCATCGTCGATGCCCGGGGCTACACCCAGTTCCCGCCCGGCGGTCCCTTCTTCGCGGTGCTCCGAAAACACGGGATGCCGGTGCCGGCAATTCCCTCTCCAATCGTCCGTGAACGCGGCCGTTCGAGGCTCAAGAAATGGTCCTGCGGCTGTACGAACGTCCGGGTCGCCGTCGCCCACTTCCGGGCGCTGTGCCTGAACTGCAATCGCCCGTTCGCCCCTGCTGACTTCGATGTCTGACGAGGGATGTCTGCCGTGCCCGCCCTGCTGGAAAGCGGTTTCGTGACTGCTCAACAACCAGGGCAGACGTTTCTCTTCGCCCGCCACTGAATTCCGACCGTGAATCAAGGCAGCCCGGACAAGGGAGGCGTCCTCCCTCTGCGCAAGGGCCGCGCGCCGAAAGGAGATCAGTTGTGGCTGCAATAACAACGCCCCCGCCCGACCCGGAAGTGGTGGAGAGGAAACGCAAGCTGGCATTCGCCCGGGCCAAGCACATCGCGTGGATCGTCCTCACCGCGTTCGTGCTGCTGGCCATCTGCCTGCCGCTGACGTCCGAGGCGATACGGAGCTTGCTGCCGTCCTTCGGCAACAAGCTCAGCAAGGTGCCAGTCTTGGGCGGCCTCTTCGGCGGACAGTCGATGGCGAAGGTGGACGTCGCCTATGTCGGCGCAGCCGTCATCTACGCGGTCGTGATCTACTTCTGGCGCGAGCTGCTGTCGCTGTGGCTCGACCCGGACGCGAACACCGACTTCAACGAGGGGCCGTACAAGGTGGTGGTCACACTGTGCGGCCTCGTGGTGCTGCTCATCGACTGTGCCCTCATGTACATCGCGATCGCCGCGCTCAACTGGGGCGCCGTGACGTTCTCACTCGTTGCCCTGCTGTTCACGCTCACGTACATGGTCGGCCTGATCTTCGCGTCGCTGGTGTCGATGAGGCTCAAGAAGGACATCAAGAAACTGGAGGAAGAACCGTGAACACGACGGTGAAGATGTTCCTGGCAGCGCTCGCCCTCGCCTTGGGCCTGGGCTGGCTGGTTATCGACTCGTACCGGCCCGCGCCGGAGGAGAACATACTCGCCGACGGCCGGGAGTACGAGCGGGTGGTGGTGATCGGGATCGACCTCTCCGGGTCGTTCGTGGACCTGATGGCCGACAAGGGCCAGGCGTGGCAATTCCTCCTCAAAGTTATTGATCGA
>DASPXY010000100.1:0-3973 GCA_035637055.1 Gemmataceae bacterium
CACACCCGAAACTCGGTCCGTTCTGTTCAGCTTCAAGTTCGCCGCGATCGCGCTCGCCGGCTCGCTGACCGTGGCGCTGGTCTCCACCTTCGCGCCGGTGCCGGCCCAAGTGGCGGTCCTCGGCGCCTGCGTGAGCATCCTTGCCGGGCTGTTCGTCGCCTACGCCGAGCAGGAAGAGGCCCGCGAGCGTCGCCGGGCGGAGTTGCTCGAGCGGCTCCGCATTCCCCTGGCACTGGCGCCCGAGCACAAGCTCTTCGACCAATACTGCGTCATCGCCGAGGCGCTCGCCGGCCTCGCCAGGCAGCCCGACCCTGTTCTCCGCCAGTTCGCCCTGGTGAAGCTCGCGTCGATCGCCGGGCAGGTCCAGTCGCTCGCCCAGGGGACGGTCGTGTTCACGAGCACGGAGACCTGGCGCACCGTCTACGAGCAGCTCCTGGAAAGCGGCCTATCGCTCTACCAGTCGGTCGCCTGGGTCAAGACGAAGGACTACTGGCAGGATCGGCCCGGTTGGCAGAGCATGCGGCTGAATTTCGACCTCCTGCGGAGGGGCCTGCGCATCGAGCGGATCGTCATCCTCCGGGGCCACCTCTGGCCGGCCGGCGAGCGGCTGCCCGCGCCCGAGATCCGGCCGTGGATCCAGGAGCAGCACGACCACGGCATCTGGGTGATGCTCGTACGCGAGTCCGACATCGCCGGCGAGCCCGACCTCCTTGCCGACTTCGGCATCTATGGCGAGAGGGCCACCGGCGTGCAGGAGCTGGACGACCAGTCCCGCACCCTCCGCTTCATCCTCTACTTCGACCCGCAAAACCTCCAGCTGGCCCGCGACCGCTGGACCCGGCTGCTGCTGTACACCACTTCGTATGCAGATCTCCTGGATCAAACAAGTCTCGAAGCATAAGATCGGATCAGCTGTGATGCATCCGTGTCTCCGTACCCCAGAACAGCAATGCCGACAGACCTGTATCTGGATACCGCCCGGTTTGGTTTGGTGGTCCCCGCCGCCCAGGGGGCTCAGGTCGATTTCGCGCGCCTCTGCGGCAAGGAGGGCGGCTCGGCCCACATTGACGAGTTCCTCCGCGAAGGGACGGAGGCCTGGCCCGCCAGCATGCGCGGCTGCTATTCCGGGTTGGCCGCCTGGCGAGGAGTCGCGCAGCTGAAGGAGTCGCTCGGCCATCTCGCGGGCGCCCCGGCGCGGACCCCGGTGCTGCTGGCAAACCGTTCGGCCGAGCTGATGAAGCTCGCCGCGCGGGCCCTGTTCCGCCGCTGCGGGTCCGTCCTGTGTACCGACCTGGAATGGCCCGGTT
Organism: Gemmataceae bacterium; assembly: GCA_035637055.1. Classification (GTDB taxonomy): domain Bacteria; phylum Planctomycetota; class Planctomycetia; order Gemmatales; family Gemmataceae; genus DASPXY01. The sequence continues at coordinate 1,308 of DASPXY010000100.1, forward strand.
ACCTCGCAATCCTCGACGCCGAACGCCGTAGGGGTGAGGGCTGCCTGGTTTGCTTCGCGGCCCGAGAGGCGTGTTTCCGCCAGGGGCTGCAAGCCACAGAATTCGTCCGGTCGGTCGCCTCCCGGTATCGGCGCGAGCAGTGCGAGGGCCTCTTTCTCAGCGCAGTGAGTTTCGAGGGCGTCCGGCTCCCCGTCGCGCAGATCGTCGCCTCACTCTCCGACGTACGGCCGCCACGGTTCGTCGTCGTGGACGGTGCCCAGGCTCTGGCCCACGTGCCGGGAGACCTCCCCGCCTGCGACGTCTACCTGGCCGGCTGCCACAAGTGGCTGGGCGCCGGCCATCCCTTGGGGCTGGCTTTCCACCCGCGGCCGAGTTCCCAGGAGTACCTGCGAAATCTCGCCAACGAGATGGTGATCAACGGCGACCTGGAGGATCCACTTCTCCTCTTCGCCGCACAGCTGGAGAACCACCGCCTTGAGCCATTCTCGGAGACCGTCAGCTTCGCCGGCCTGTTCTCCTGCGCTGCCGCGGCTGCAGCCAACCTGGCCGACCCGCTTGTGCCCGCCACTCGTCTACAATCTCGCCTCGCGAACGCGGATGCCGTGGCAGAAGCGGCCCGGCCGAGTGGCTGGGAGCCGCTCCTTCCCGACACCCCCTTCCGGTCCGGGATTCTCCTGCTCCAGGGCCGCGCCCCGGGCGTGCGTGCGGCCCCGGCGGAAGAAGTGCGGGCCGGCTTTCAGCGGCACGGGGTCGCGGTCACGACGTACCCGGAGGGGGTCGCACGTGTATCCCTCCCGCCCCGGCCGTGGGAGGGCAGGGAACTCGATCAGCTACGATCAACCCTGCGATCCTGTGCGTGATCGCCACCGAAACCCCGCCGGGATGCTGGCCGCACACCAGTCACGCCGAGAGCCTGTCCAGTGAGACCGATCACAGAGCGGTTCACCGAATTCCGGTGAGCCGTGCGAGGAGGCGGAGTTCGTCCCGGACGAACCGCCGGCAGTCAACAGAGTGGGACCAGGTCCTCTCGGTACAGGACTCCTGGTGCGGGGCGCAGAGCAGCCGGATTTCGGAGGGGAAGACGTGCCGCGCCAGGAGGAGAACCCGCCGCGTGTGCCACGGCCAGGACACGAGGAGCACCACGCTGACTCCGGAGAGAAGGCCCATTTCGCGAAGTAAAGCGAGCGAGTTTTCGACGTTCTCGTAGGTGTTCCGGGAGCGGAGTTCGAGGAGAACTACTTCCGCTGGCACGCCGAGCCCGAGGGCTTCACTCGCCATCCGTTCTGCTTCCGGCGTGCCGTCCGCGGTCGTGTGGCCGCCGCCCGAAAAGAGAAGGCGCGGCACGAGCCCCTGGCGGTAGAGCGAGACGGCGTGGCGTGCCCGCCGGTGTGACACGTCCGCGTCGCAGTGCCCGAAGACCAGGGCAAGGTCAGCCAGTTCCGGCTCGTCACGCACGAACACAGCACTCACAGCTTCATCGAGTAACATCTATGGGGCCTCAGTTGACCGGTCTGTGCCCGCTGCCCGCCTGCGGGCAGTGGCTGGCAGCGGTCATCAACGCCGGCCCGGCACCGGCGAGGTGCTCCGGCGTCTTTCCCCACAGTCCGTCAGCCGCGAAAACAAGGCTTGCGCGCGGCCCCTCTTGGAGCATTATAAAGGACGTTATGCGGCTCCCGTAAGTCGAGAAGGGGAAAGCCGCAATTCCGCCTTGAAATGACGTTATGAAAAACGAGTTGGTCGCAGAAGGGACGCCCTCCGCGCTTTCGCGGATCGGAATGGCTCGTTTGCCGCGCATCATCGCGGATGCCCGGGAGGGCGCTTCGCGCCGCTTCGTCGCCACGATCCGGAACAAGAACACCCGTCTCGCCTACGCCCGCGCGATTCGCGATTTTCTCGACTGGTGCGAGGCCCGCGGCTTCACGCTCGGGCAGATCGAACCCGTCGTCGTCGCGGCCTACATCGAGCAGCACCGCGGGTCCCGGCCAACCGTCAAGCAGCACCTGGCTGCCGTCCGCATGCTGTTCGACTGGCTCGTCACCGGCCAGATCGTGCCGGTGAACCCGGCCTGGTCGGTCCGCGGCCCCAGGCACGTCGTCAAGCGCGGCAAGACGCCCGCGCTCAGCGCGGCGGAGGCCCGCACGCTCCTGGACAGCATCGACGTGTCCGCCACCTCGGGCCTGCGCGACCGGGTCCTGATCGGCCTCATGGTCTACTCGTTCGCCCGCGTCAGCGCGGCCGTCGGGATGAACGTGGAGGACTATTTCCAGCAAGGAAAGCGCTGGTGGTTCCGGCTGCAAGAAAAGGGCGGCAAACGCCACGACGTGCCGGCCCACCACAACGGCGAGGCCTATCTGGACGCCTACCTAGACGCGGCCGGACTGGCCTGGGAGAAGCATGCGCCGTTGTTCCGAACGGTGGACCGGCACGGGAGGCTGACCGCCACCCGGATGACCCGGAATGACGCCCTCCGAATGATCAAGCGCCGGGCCCGTGCCGCCGGCCTGCCGAGGGCTATCAGCTGTCACACCTTCCGAGCGACCGGGATAACCGCCTACCTGGAGAACGGTGGCACCATCGACAACGCCCAGGCGATCGCGGCCCACGAGTCGCCGCGAACGACGAAGCTCTACGACCGGACGGGCGACGAGATCACCTTGGACGAAGTG
>DASPXY010000101.1:0-6246 GCA_035637055.1 Gemmataceae bacterium
AATCAGGCCCAAATGGGCGTGACGCTGCGGCTGACGGACATGCCGCTGGCGCGCGCCGTCAGTCTCCTTGCGGCGGCCGTGGATCTCAAGGCGGTCCCGGTCGGCAAGGCCCTGATCGTCACCACGGAGAAAGGTGCCGTCGCTCTCCAGATCGAAGGGCTGCAGGAGAAGAACGCCGAGCTGCTGAAGGCCACTCCCGGAGGGCAGCCGACCTTCACGTTGCCGGGCGTTTGCCTCAATTCCGCCTTCCTGGGACTGCCGGCCCCACCGCCGCAGGATCCCGGTCCGGCGCCGTGCTGCGGCGAGGAGAGTTCCCGTGCGGTTGCCCCAGAGGGCGACAAGGGCGGGCCTGGGAAGAAAGCCGGTGGACCGAAGGAGGGGCCCGCGCCAAAGCCCTCGCGCGGCATCCAGATCCTCCAGAAACTCGCCGAACCGATGGATGTGATGGAGGAAGCGCTGACTGCGCAGCATACGCTGCGCGAGGCCCTGCGGTTCCTCAATGAACGTCCCGATTGGCCGGCGCCGGTGACGGTGGACGACACAGTTTTCCGCGCTGAAAACCCGGACGCTCCGGATATCTACGATACGCCAGTCAAGCTACCGCGGCTCAAGGGTGTGCCGCGCGAACGGGTGCTGCGGATGCTGCTCAACCAGATCGCGACCCAGAATGCAACTTTCCTGGTCCGCAATGGCGACATTCTGGTGACCACCAATGAGGCTGCGACCGCGGAGCGCCAGCCCGTGCAGGCGATCTTCAGCAAACGGTCCCTGGACGAGGCACTGCAAGAACTGGCCGAACAGACCGGCATCAGCGTGGTGCTGGACGCGCGGGCAGCCGAGAAGGGCCGCACACTCGTGACGGCCACATTCCGCCCCGGAACGATCCTGCTCAACGCCGTGCGCCTCTTGGCGGACATGGCCGATCTGAAAGCGGTGGTCGTAGATAACCTGGTGTACGTGACGCTTCGCTCCAACTCGACCGAGTTCCCGCCGCTCGGTCCGCTGGGAAAACGCCGTGAGGCCGTCCTGGAGTGACGCCCTGGACCGGTTCGCGGGACGAAAGACGAACGGGCGGCTGATGCCGTCCGTTCGCTTTCGCCTCATTTCTTCCTCGAATCGCGGTGTCCTTTGTCCTTCTTTCGGATCGGCTGGTCCTGTTCCCCCTCGCGCCGCTGGGCCCGCATGAAACCGTAGAGTTTTTCCGCCGCCGGTTGCCAACTCCCCTCACGGGCCTGCTGGATGATGCCGTCGAGGTACTCCGCGGCTGGCGTCGGCAACGTCCCGGCCTCCTTGCAAACGTGCAGACGTCGCTCGCAACGGTTGAGCAGTTGCTTGTCGCGCGCCCGGACCGCCGTGAACAGGGCATCGACCGCAGTAAACACTTCTTCCGCCGCGCCCATCTGCGGCGGCCGCGTCCACCACACGAACCAGCACACAACAAAGACGGTCAGGGCGACGAGGCTCGCCGCGAGGATCACCTGTTTTTGTGGAGAATTACGGTCGCTTGACACTCAAAAATCTCCCTGGGGCACATCGCCCTGGTTGATGGTGGACAGAGCCACCCAGGTATTCGGATGGATGAACGTGCTGATGAACCGCACCGAGCCGTCGCCGAAAAGGACGTTGCCGCCCGGCCCCGGATGGTCGGACCACATCTCGTCGGTGTGGCCGAACGGGTCGCTCGGTGCGTGGATGATGACCTGCGGGTGGTCGCGCACGTCCGGGCCGCTATGGACGCCGACCAGGCAACCGCCGCTGTTGCAGTCCGAGGGCCAGGGATACAGGTCCAGCCGCGGGCAAGTCGCCGCTCCCGGCACCACGCCGACCCACGTCTTGTTGCTCAGGTACGAACTGTGTTCCCCGAGGAAGACCGTGCTCGACAAGCCGTCCTTGACGTCAACCGCCCGTGTCTTCGAGTTCCGGTAGAACGGCCCGTTGATGACGTGCGGCGCAGGCGCCCCGGCAATCGGCTCAGGGATGGTGAAATCGTAGGAGTACGCCGTCGTGCGGCCCCACGGCTGGTTGACCCCGGCGTTGGTGACGTAGTGGGAGTGGGCGAAGAAGATCGTCGGGCTGAACGGGATGCCGTGCTTGTTGTCCGACGCGGCATATTCCACGGCGAAGCCGTCGCTACCGCCCCGGGCGGACGGGCACAGGAAGACCGACAGCCTCGTTTTCACGAGCGCGGCGTTCTCGGGTGCCCAGCACGGCAGGTCCAGCCGCAGGTTTTTGGAGAGGGTGTCCTGCTCGAGGTAGGGCAGGAGCAACGTGCCCCAGCCCCACCCCGGCGGACCATTGCGATTGTCGTCGCCGTACACGATCCCGGAAGCCGTGCCGTTAGCGGAGGGATTGGCGGTGACGTAGGCCGGCGGGAATCGCTTGTTGGCGTCGTGATAGTTGTGCAGCGCCAGGCCGAGTTGATGCAGCTGGCTCACGCACTGAGTGCGGTTGGCGGCTTCGCGGACATGCTGGACGGCGGGCACGAGCAACCCGACGAGAATCCCAATAATCGCGATCACCACCAACAGCTCGATCAGCGTAAACCCGACATGGGAAAGAATGTTGCGCCTCATTTAGTCCATCCTTATGAGAACTACAGGCAGTCCTATCACAATTGATTAGGCATAGCTAACTGAATTCGTAGGCAAGACTATGAGGCGTGGCCGAGGGTGGCTAGAGGGATGGGCACTTTTTTCGGGATCCTCCCATAGAATGACTGGATGACAACTCCCACTTCCCCGGCGCAGGCACCCGGCGTCACCTTCTGGGGCGCCGCCCGAACCGTCACCGGCTCGATGCACTTGCTCCAGGTCAACGGCCGACGGCTGCTGCTGGACTGCGGCCTGTTCCAAGGCCCGCGCGCCGAGGCACGGCGCCGCAACAAGTCCTTTCCCTTCGAGGCGAAGGCCATCGACGCGGTCGTGCTCAGTCACGCCCACATCGATCACTGCGGCAACCTGCCGAACCTGGTGCGCCAGGGCTTCAGCGGCCCTATCTACTGCACCCCGGCCACGCGCGACCTGACCGCCGTCATGCTTGCTGACAGCGCCAAGATTCAGGAAGAGGACGCCGAGTACCTCAACCGCAGGCGCGAGCGTGACCAGCCCGAGGTCGAGCCGCTGTATCGTCGCGAGGACGCCCACCGCACCGCGAAGTTGATGGAGGCCGTCCCGTACGATCGACCGCACGATCTCGGTCACGGCGTGGGGCTGCTGCTGGTCGAAGCGGGCCACCTGCTCGGCTCGGCGATGGTCGCCCTGACGCTCGACTCCGGCGGCCGCGAACATCATCTCACCTTTACCGGCGACCTGGGCCGCAAGGGCCTGCCGATCCTGCGCGACCCCGCGCCGGTGCCGCCCTGCGACCTGCTCATCTCGGAGAGTACCTACGGCGGCAAGACGCACCCGCCGGCCGACCTGCTCGCCGAGAGCCTCGCGGACGTGGTGCGGCGGACGGTCGAGCGCGGCGGCAAGGTGCTAGTGCCGGCGTTCAGCCTCGGCCGCACGCAGACGATCGTTTACTTCCTCCACCAGTTGATGAGTGATGGCCGCTTGCCGGCGCTGCCGGTGTTCGTGGACAGCCCGCTCGCCCTGGCTGCCACCGAGGTTTTTCGCCTGCATCCGGAGTGCTTCGACGAGCAGACGGCGTTGCTGTTGGAGGACGACCCTGACCTGTTCGGCCAGCAGCGCGTGCAGTACGTCAAGACAGTCGAGGAGAGCAAAAAGCTCAACGGCCGGCGCGACCCGTGCGTGATCATCGCCGCCAGCGGCATGTGCGAGAACGGCCGCATCTTGCACCACCTCAAGCACAACATCGAGGATGAGCGAAACACGATCCTGATTATCGGCTTTCAGGCGCCCGAGACGCTGGGCCGTCGCCTGGTGGAGAAGCGGCCGGAGGTGCGCGTTCTCAATCGTGTCCTGAAGCGCAAGGCCGAGGTGGTCGTCATGAATGGCTTCTCCAGCCACGCCGACCATAACGAGCTGCTGGCGGCGCTGGGACCGCTGGCGAAGACGACGCCAAAGGTATGCCTGGTGCATGGCGAGCCACAGCCGGCAGAAGCGCTCGCGAAGGGCTTGCGCGACCACGGTTTCGCCGACGTACAGATCCCCGACCGTGGCGACTCGGTCAGCCTATGAATCCATCCGCTTGCGGGTTAGCGCTCTTCTGCTAACCCGCAAGCGGGTGCTCCTTGGGGTCGCTGGCCGGAGAAGTCCAGCTCAGCAGATAAACGAGGGCGGCGAAATCGTAGAAGGCGTGCGCGACCACGGCGACCAGCAGATTCCCGCTGGCCAGGTACACATAACCGAGATAAGCCCCCGCCAATGTCGCCAGGACGCCGTAGGTGGGGGTGATGGGGTGCATCAGGCCGAACAGGATGGCCGTGACCAGCACCGCCGCCCAGGTTTCGAGCCAGCGCGCGAAGACCTCCTGGAGCAGCCCGCGAAACAGCAATTCCTCGCCGAGTCCCGCCACCAACGCGATCAGTGCCAGGTCCGCCACGGTGCAATGGCGGAAGAGCGGCCGCACAATCTTGTCGATAAACTGCTCGATGGGTCGGAACGGCGCCCAGGGAATGATGCCGAAGACGACGAGCAGAGCGAGCATCGGCAGAGCGGCGAGGAGGCCAAAGCCGGCATCGACGGCGCTCCAGGAGAGACGTTCCCAGGTGGGCACGCCGGTCAGCCAGCCGAGGAGGCAGGCGAGGACGCCGAGACCGCCCTCGAAGAGGACCGCCAGGCGGACAATCTGAAGCCGGGTCGGCGGGGTGTCGTGCATGCGGCCAGCGTACCCGAAGCGACCCCTGGCGGCAAATAGTGACCCTGAAAAGGAGGAAAAAACGATGGCCACAGCGACCGTGACGCAGGAGCAGCGCGTGACGCTGCACTGTGTCAGTTGGGAAGCGTATGTCGGGATTGGTGAATGGCTGCGCGAGCAGCCGATCCGTCTCACCTACAGCCAAGGGAGCCTGGAAATCATGACGCTTTCCCTCGACCACGAGCAGGCCAAGACCCTGTTGGCGCGGATGCTGGAGACGCTCACCCTGGAACTGAACATCGACGTGAAGAGCGGGGGTTCGACCACGTGCAAGCGTGAGGACCTGGAGCGCGGTCTGGAGCCCGACGAGTGCTACTGGATCGAACACGAACCGCAGATGCGGAGCAAGAGCGACTACGACCCCGAGACCGATCCCCCGCCCGACCTCGCCATCGAAGTCGAGATCAGCCGGAATGTGTTGAATCGGCTGAAGATTTACGCCGCGCTGGGCATCCCCGAGGTCTGGCGCTACGACGGGCAGGCGGTCCAGATCCTACTTCTGGGGCCGAAGGGAGAGTATCAAGCGAGTTCGACCAGCAAGGCGTTGCCGCAAGTCCCGGTCGCGGAATGTGCCCGCTTCCTGGCGCTGCGCAACAACCTGAGTGAAACGCAGCTGATCCGCCAGTTCCGCGACTGGGTGCGGCAGGAGGCTCCGGGTTGGGCAGCGAAGAAGCCGCGAGCCAGGAAAAAGAAATAGCCCACCTCTGGATGGGCTTGCTCGTCGCGATTGGGCCGATGAGGGCAAGGCCATCGGCAGCGCGGAAATCCGAGAAACCTGTTGAACTTCTCCCCGGCGACGCCTATAGTCCTGCACGTCGCCTCAACGTGGTTTCTCGCACCTGAAAGGAGTTTCTGCCATGTCGATGTTCATCGGTGAAGCTCTCGTCGGCGACGGCAACGAGATCGCTCACATTGACCTGCTCATCGGCTCGAAAGACGGCCCGGTCGGCACCGCGTTCGCCAATGCCCTGGCCAACCAGAAACAGGGCTTCTCCAACCTGCTCGCCGGAGTGCCCAACACCATCTGCAAGCCCGCTGCGGTGATGATCACCAAGGTGACCATCAAGGGTGCTGGCCAGGCGGTGCAGATGTTTGGCCCCGCGCAGAAAGCCGTGGGGATGGCGGTGCTCGACAGCGTGGCCGAGGGCGTCATCCCGAAAAGCGAAGCGGAGAACCTGGTGCTCGTCGTGGGCGTCTTCATCCACTGGGACGCCAAGGACAACGACAAGATCTACAAGTACAACTACGACGCGACCAAGCTCGCCATCCAGCGCGCTGTGCGCGGTGAACCCAAGATCGAGGACGTCTTGGCAAAGAAGGACACGTTGAAGCACCCATTCTACAAGTAACCGGTTACCAGTATTCCGTGGCCCGTCGTGCGGGGCCGGTGAACCGGTGGTGGCACGGTCTCCTGACCGTGCCACTCTT
>DASPXY010000102.1:0-3785 GCA_035637055.1 Gemmataceae bacterium
GCGTGCGCCCGGGACGATCCGCGTCTTCATCGACCGCCTCTATCACAAGATGCAGGTGCCGGACCGCCTCACCTTCGCCCTGCGTGTGCTCGCCTTCTGGCACGAACACCACCTCCCCGCCGAGGCCCTCCCTTTCTGACCGCATCAGGACTGCCCGTGCGGCCAGCGGCGCGCACCCCGAACCCCGGCTGTGCCTGGAGGGATGTCGGCGTGCAATGCAATGCAATCCAATCCTCCGACCTCCTCTCCCTCTATCGTACCACGGCCAGCGCCGCAGCGGTAGCCCAGCACGCAGGACTTCCACAGCACCAATGCCTCCAACGGCTCGCAGAGCAGCACCGGCAACGTCACCATCACCACCGGCGGCCTGGGCACGATCATCAGCCACTCCAGTTGGAGCCAGAACAGCCGCGGCACCCTCAGCAGCGAGCAGACCGCCAGCAGCACCGCCACCAGCACTACCACCCTCGACCAGCAGTATTACGAGGCCGGCAGCCTGAGCAGCGGCCAGTGGTCCTTCAGCAGCGTCACCTTCGCGGGCCAGGGCAGCAGCAACGCCACCTTCTCCCAGGACAGCAGCCAGTCCCAGACTGCCAGCCAGGAGCAGGACAACGCCGTCGCCACCTCCAAGACCGCGCAGAAGCTGACTTCGGTCGCTGCCGTCCTCCTCGGCCAGATTCCCCGATGGGTTACAGCCAGTCGGGATCAATGCCACGGTAGATTTTCGGCGTGAAGCCTTGCCCATGCGCCTCGTCCAGCACCGCCTGGACATCGGCGCAAGGCTCCGGCCTACCGAAGAAGCCGCGCATCACCAAGTCGCCACGCTCCGGCACTTCGAGCCAGACGCAGACGACGGCATCCGTGCGGGTAATGGCGCGCGCTTCGAGTCTTTTCAAACGAGTGTGCAGGTTCATCAAGCATCTCCGGCCAGGGGCGATCCAAGTTGCTCCAACTCGTCGGCTAGGCGTTCGGCCGTCCACGAGCCGGTCGCGCGTGCCGCCGTCGTCCTGAGTAACGCCCACAGCGCATGTTGAGCCATCGGGCCGAACGGGACGCGGCCATGCAGGGCAGCGACGCCAGGCTCATGCGGGCGGCGAGGTGACGTTCACCCCGCCCGCTCCCAGTTCCTCAGCCACCCGGCGCACCACCGCCAGCCAGGACTCGGTCGGCTGCCTCTGCAAGTCGGCCAGGATGCGCTCCCCGAGCGCGGACGCCTGCTCGTGCAAGGTGACTTCCCTCCGTGCCAGCGCCGCTTGTGCCCTCCGTCCGACTCTGGCCCGCCGCAGAACCCGCCTGCGGATTCTGCGCCGCAGCCAGGCCAGCAACTCCCGGCGCAGTGTGTCCTCCGTCACCGCGGGCGGCGGCAGCACCTTGCCCGCGCTGTGCTTGGCGATCTTCCGTTCCAGCCACGCAATGAAGTCCGGGGTGGGCATCGCGTTCAACTCGACGCGGTGCTCCTGCAACCACTCCCTGGCTTTCTGGGCGACGTAGCCGGCGACCGTCACGTTGCGGTTGCCCTTCCGTTCGACGGGTTCGATCTGCAACTTCATCTCCAGCGCCTCTTCCACCTCCAGGCCGAGGTTGATGATCTTCACTTGACGACCGGGACGGGCGCGTGTGCCCTCCTGCAGCGCCTCATAGATCATGGTGCCTGGCCCGTCCGCGTCGTGGATGCAGAAGAACGTCAGGGGTTCGTCGGTTTTGCCCAGCAGGTCCAGCACGTCGCGTGCGGCGCGCGAGGCGAAGCCCTTCGAGGTCAGCAGAGCGCAGTCGTGCCGCTCCGGCCACTGCGCAGCCCGGAGGATCGGGAAGAAGCCTTCCTTCTCGCAATACAGCACCTTGTTGAAGGTCCAGGAGGGGCGCCGGTACTTCTCGACGGCCAGCGTCCCCAGCGGGATCTCCGTGTGGGTGTGCGGGTGGTAGAGAGTGCCGCGGGAGTCCCGGTAAATGCCTGGGATGTCGGCTCCGGTCTCCGCCTCGTGGTCCGTGATCACCTGGGCGAACCAGTCGTAACTCGGCTCTTGCTCCAGCGCCGTCAGCAAGTAAGGGCGGACCGCGTAGAACAGCTGCCGGATGCTGAAGCGGTACTCGCCATCGCCGCTCGCCTTGGCGATGGCCGCCGGCAGCGCGTCGAGGATGATCTGCTTTTGGGACTGCGGGCGGCGGGCCGTGGCAGGAGCGTTCCGCCGCCCGCGCCGGACTGCCTTGCCCACCAACTCCTGGATATCGCCGCCGAAGTGCCCGAAGTCCGGCTCCTTGCCGTCGGTGGTGATGGGCATATAGGGCGTCTGCACATTGACGTCGATGCAGTATTCCCCCCGGCCCACCTTACCCACGCAGAAGCCCAGACCACAGCCGCGAATCCAGAGATCGGTTTTCTTCTTCCAGGCGCTCAGTTCCGCGGCCACGCAGGTGCGATTGACGAACGCGCGGATGTTGGTGAAGTCAGCCGGGGCGGCCCAGACCTCCACCGTGAGGGGGATTTCTGCGGCCAGAGTGCCGCGCGACGGCGGGAGGGTCATTACTGCTGCCGTCCTGGCATAGCCCCAGCCGGCGTAGGCATCCTTGCCGACGTAGCCGAGACGTTGCGGCCGAACGCGCTTGGCACATTTCCGGGCGGCGGCGAGCAGTGTTTCGGCCTCCTCACGGGACAGCGACGACGCGGCCCGGCCAAGAAAGTCCACTGCAATCTTCCCGGCCTTCGCCCCCGAGCAACCTTCCAGTTCCGCCACCAGGTCGCGCACGCTCCGCACCCCGGCCGCGCGGCACAGCTCAAAGAAGCTGTCGGAGTCGTACCACCAAGGCGAGGATCGACCGGCGTAGCTTGGTCCCCCGGTCGCCAGGTCGAGGGTGGCTTCCGCCCAATCAAAGACATCATCATCAACGAGCGGTTGCAGTGCCGCGCCGAGCACAACTTCAACCCGAGTCCCGCCTCCTTGCTGCGGACCGACCTCGACCGCCAGAGTGTGGCCGTCGTCCTTCGGGGTCAAGTTGAGGACGCGCCCACGGGTGGCGACGCGCAACGTGCCACCGCTCGCGAGGACGCACCCCGCCACCACGCGCAGCCCGTTCCCCAGGGCGCCACGGGTCGGCAGGCGTAGTAATTTCGAGGACGTGAGGGGCCGGGCGATGGAGAACAACTCGGCCACCTCGGCATTCGTTCCAGGGATGCCTTCGCCGGCGTCCTCGACGTAGAACCCGCCGGGGGCGTCGAGTCGGCCGTGGGAGCAGTGGCCGCAGGCGTCGAGGGCGTTGTCCACCAACTCCTTCACGAGCAGCCGCGGCAGGTTCTTCACCGCGACACCGGCCTTCTGGCCGATGCTGCTGAGCGTCCGGAACAGCGTCCAGTCTTCACGAACGAACATTTTCGCCTCTTGGGTGAGCTTGCTTGGCACCGTTCCGTTTCGGCAGCTTTTTCAAAAGCGCTGCCACTCTGTTCCCGAACAGGTCTAACAGACACGGCCGTCCGGTTGCAAATGTGCCCCTCCCGGCAGGTGACACTCACGGCAACTATCGGCGCGACCGTCGGCTCTTGGCGAGGTGGCGGGCTGCTTTCCCTCGGGGCGCCTGTAGCGCGGCGCCGCCATGATCGGCGGACTCTGGCCCAGCCATGCAGGGTATCCAGCGCGACAGCCGACATAGCACCAACGCGGCTCGCGCTCCCACGGTGGCCTGTGCGTCCAACCGTTCACGCCATCGCTTCACGCTGATGATGTTCCCCTCGGTTCAGCCTGTCCCCTCCGCGCCCTGGCGCGCACAACGAAGAGCGGACCGCGCGCAGGAAC
>DASPXY010000103.1:0-7025 GCA_035637055.1 Gemmataceae bacterium
TGGCTTGGGCCCAAGAGGTCGCGGGTTCGAGTCCCGCCGCCCCGATTTCTTCTGTCTTGTCCGAATCTTGAGGTCAACCCTCACTCTACCGCGCATCTGCAGAATCTCGACCTCCGTTCCACTTCCGACGGTCGTTGCACCCCCTCCATCCGTGGCCTATAGTTGCTTGACTCGAGCTTCCCGCTACGGCGGTGGATCGTGCCTGGTGATCTCGGTGAAGGCGGAACCGTCCTCTGGCTTCGCGGCCCACTCACCACGAACCACGCTCCACTGATCTCAGAGACACCCACCATGAAGGACAACCTGACCTGCCAGATCCCGCCCCCGCGCGTCAACGGTCGCGCCGACCCGGTGCGGCACGTCCAGCAAGCACAACTCGTTCTGCAGAATCTGCTCAGTTCCGGTCTCGTCCTCGCCGAGGATTGGGAGGAACTCTCCCCCACTCTCCGGGAGGAGTTGATGGAATGTTCGCGAACTGATGTCCTGCTTGCTCGTCTCATTGAGCACAACCTCCTTACCGAGTATCAATCCCGCCGGGTCGAGGCCGGCACGAGCTTCGGCCTGATCCTCGGCAACTATCGCGTCCTCGACCGCCTCGGCGCCGGCGGCATGGGCGTTGTGTTCCAGGCCGAACACATGCGCATGCGGAGTCGCGTGGCCATCAAGGTGCTGCCTCTCTCTCCGGACCAGGACCAGCGGATTTTACGACGCTTCATGACCGAGATCCGCGCCATCGCGCAATTGCAGCATCCGAACATCGTCGGCGCCATCGACGCCGGCGAGGCCGTGTCCGAGGATAGCCACAGCCCCGTACTGCACTTCTTCGTGATGGAGTACGTCCCCGGCCAGGATCTGGAGGAGTACGTGCGCTCGCAGGGCCCACTCTCGCCGACGAAGGCCACCGACGTGATCCACCAGATCGCCTCCGCTCTCGCGGAAGCCCACAAACATCACCTCGTTCACCGCGACATCAAGCCCTCGAACATTCAGGTCACCCCCGAAGGGCAGGCGAAACTGCTCGACTTCGGCCTGGCACGGAGTTTCCGCCACGGGTTCACCGAACCGGGCACGGTCCTTGGCACCCTCGATTACATGGCGCCCGAGCAAGTCCAGGACGCCCACAGCGTCGACATCCGCGCCGACCTGTACGCCCTCGGCGGCACGCTTTACTGGTGCCTCACCGGGGATCCGCCGTTCCCGCCGAAAGGCAACGTGGTCCAGGAACTGACCGCCCGGTTACAGCAGCAGCCGCCCTCCGTGCGCGCACGCCGCCCGGAAATCGCCCCCGGCCTCGACGCGATCATTCAGCGACTGATGGCGCTCTCTCCGGACGACCGTTACCCCGATCCGCAGGCGGTCATGAAGGCCCTGCTGCCGTTCCTCACGCCGGAACTGCGCGACCATCAGGAACTCGCAACGGCGCGCGTCCCCCTCTATCTCCCGAGCGCTGGTGGAGACGAGCGCACCGAGAGAGACCACCGCGGCACCCACCGGCTCCTGCTCGTTGACGATGAGCCCGAGATTCGCGCCTTTTGCCGTTTGATCCTTGAGGCCGAAGGGCTGGCCTGCGACGAGGTCGGGACTGGGTTGGCCGCTCTTGCCGCAGCCAAGGCCACCGCGTACGACCTGCTCGTGCTCGACATCAATATGCCAGATCTCCAGGGCACGGACGTCTGCCGCCGGCTGCGGCAGGATCCGCCGAGTCTGCACCTGAAGATCGTCATGGCGTCCGGCAATGCCAACTCGGACACGATGGCCCAGATGCTCCTCGCCGGGGCAGACGACTTCGTCACCAAGCCGTTTAGTGTGGTGCAACTCCAGGCCCGGGTGAAGGCGGCGCTGCGACTCAAGGACGCGCAGGATCGGACGGACCTGCTGACCCGGCACCTGCTCGCGGTCAACCACGACCTGGAGCAGAACCTCGGCTCGCGCGATAGCGACCTGGTCCAGGCGCGCAATGCGCTTGTGCTGGCCCTGGCCAAGTTGGTCGAGCAGCGCTCCACCGAGACCGGGGCGCACCTGGTCCGGATGCAGAAGTATTGCCGCTGCCTGGCCGAAGAGACGGCCCGCACCGGGCCTCCTGGGCTCCAGATCGATGCCAACTTTATCGAGATGCTCGAGTGCTGTGCGCCGCTGCACGACATTGGGAAGGTTGGTCTGCCCGATCACATCCTGCTCAAGCCGGGGCGGCTCGACGGTGACGAGCGCGTCATCATGCAGGCCCACCCGCTGATCGGTGCGGAGACCTTGCACGAGGTCGCCAAGCAGCACGGCGCCGCGTTCGCTTTCCTGCAAATGGCGATCGACATTGTCCGCCATCATCACGAGCGCTACGACGGCAAGGGTTATCCCGACCGCCTGGCGGGCGGCAATATCCCGCTGGCGGCGCGGTTGGTGACGATCGCGGACGTCTACGATGCGTTGCGGTCGCGGCGGGTGTACAAGCCGGCGCTGTCCCACCCGGCCACCCTGCAGGTCATGCTGGAGTCCTCGGGAGGCCAGTTCGACCCGGCGCTAATGCAGGTGTTCCAGCGTTGTGCGCCTCAGTTCGAGCGGATCTACCGCGAGTCGCCGGATTGACCTTCCCGCTTGCGGGTTAGAAGCCATTTCAAAACCTGTGTTACCAACCCGAAGCGTCAGCGAGGGCCGCCCTCGCTGACGCTTCGGGTTGGTCTTGAAACCACTTCTTAGCGCTCATTCGCGCATGCTAACCCGCAAGCGGGCTACCAGGGACCGAGGGCGATTTCCACCAACACCACGACGAGCAACCCCAGGCTGATGACCGCGTTGACGTGAAAGAACGCCTGGTTGACCCGGCTCAAATCATCCGGCCGGACCAGCGCATGCTCGTAGATTAACAGCACCGCGATGGCTCCCACCGCGACGAGGTAGAGCACTCCCAGGTACGGACTCGCGGCCCAGTACAATCCCACCAGCAACGCGAGCGTCGCGAAGTGACATAGCATCGACACACGCAACGCCCCCTTCACGCCCAGCCGCGCTGGCAGGCTGGAAAGCCGCGCCTGACGGTCGAACTCCGCGTCCTGGCAGGCGTAGATGATGTCGAAGCCGGCAACCCAGAAGAACACCGCGAGGCCGAGCACCAAGGGCGCGACGAGATCGTCAATGCTGCGCAGCCCGCGCACCGCGATCCACGCCGACAGCGGCGCCAGCATCAGCGCCGCCCCAAGCCAGAAATGAGCCAGCGAGGTGAAGCGCTTCGTGTAGGAGTACGCGCAGAGGAAAAGGAGGACCGGACCGGCCAGGAGCAACGGCCATTGGTTCCGCGGCTCGGACCAGAGGAACAGCGCCGTTGAGCCGACGAAGCCGGCAGCGCTCACCAACGTGAACAGCCACACCGCGACGACGCTGAGTTGGCCGCTCGGCAAATGGCGTCCGGCAGTGCGTGGGTTGGCGGCGTCGAACTTGCGGTCAGCGAGGCGGTTGAAGGCCATCGCGGCGCTGCGGGCGAACACCATGCAAAGGAGAATCCCGAGCAGATCGATCCAGGAGAAGTGTCCCTTGACGCGCCACGCCAGCGCCGCCGACAGCAGCGCGAACGGCAGAGCGAAGACCGTGTGACTGAACCGAATCATCTCCAGCAACTGCCGCACGCGCCGGAACATGAGACCTCCGAAGGGGGAAACGGCGTCTTACGCCGAACGCGCTCGCGCTTCCTCGTAGGTCAGAAATTCCCCGGTGCTCACCAGATGCTCGATCGTGTACGCCAGGTGCGAGCCAATGCCAGGTAGCGACTCCAGAGCCGCGCTGCCGCTCTCCTCGATCATCTCCTTTACAGAGCGATCAAGACCCATTATGATCTGGGCAGCCCGACGGTAGGCGCGGATCCGAAAGAGGTTCCCCTCATGCCCGTCGAGCTTTCGGGCGTGCTCGGTCAACCGGCGTGCGACGGTGAAGTTGTCCATGAAATCCTCCCGGCAAAACCATCTCCTCTCTCACATTATACGCATGTCCACGAAGGAGAACCAAGCCTGGCAGTCGTTCGTAGTTCCGCCTTCAGGCGGAAAACGTCTCCCCGCCTGAAGGCGGAACTACGAACAACCCCGGAGAACTCCTTCATAACGTAGGAGATGGGAGGAGATCGACCAATGAGTGCCATCGCGCTCGAACAGCTGACGAAGGTGTTCCCCAACGGGGCCGTGGCCGTGGACCGGCTCAACCTGCAAATCGCGCGCGGAGAGCTGCTTGCCCTCGTTGGGCCCTCCGGCTGCGGGAAGACCACCACACTCCGCCTGATCGCGGGCCTGGAAACGCCGACCCAAGGTGTCATCCGCCTCGACGGGCGCGATACCCGACGCCTTCGCCCCGACCAGCGCGACGTCGCCCTCGTCTTCCAGCGACCCGCCCTCTACCCCCAGCTGACCGTGCGCGACAACCTCGCGTTCGCACTCCGACTGCGGCAGCCTGGCTTCCTCCGGCGGCTGGCGCGACGCCTCTTCCAGCCCACCGCCGCACACGCGAGCAAGCGGGAGATCGCGGATCGAGTGACGGAAACAGCCCGCTTGCTCGCTCTCGACAACCTGCTCGACCGGCGGCCGGCGCAACTCTCCGGCGGTCAGCAGCAGCGGGTCGCGCTCGGCCGTGCCCTCGTTCGCCGGCCCGGGGTGCTTCTCCTCGATGAACCCCTCAGTAACCTCGACGCCCCCCTCCGCGCAGAATTACGGCGTGAGTTGCACTTGCTCCATCGCCAATTTCCGGCGACAATGCTCTACGTTACCCATGACCCGCAGGAAGCGCTGACGCTGGCCGATCGCGTCGCGGTGCTCCAGGCCGGCCGACTGCAGCAGGTGGATCGGCCGGAGACGGTCTACCAATGCCCGGCGAACCGTTTTGTCGCCGCCTTCCTCGGCGGGCCGATGAACTTTTTCGACGGTGAACTTGTCCACGAACAGGGTGGGCTCGCCTTCGTCATGGACAGCTGGCGACTGCTGCTCCCGCCTGACCGGAGCCCGCCACGAGGTAGTCCAACGGCAGCCGTTACTCTCGGCTTGAGGGCGGAAGACGTGGAGGTCAAGCCCACGGGTGGCGACCCGTGGGCTTCCCCAGGCCCCTTGTGGACTTTAGAGATGCGTGTTGTCCTTATCGAGCCGGCAGGGCAGGGAGCCCTGGTGACGCTGGAGGCCAATCCAGGCGGCTTGAAAATGCAAGGGTGTCATCGGGGCGGGAAAGAGTGTAAGATAACGGAAGGGGAAAAGGTCACGGTCCACAGTCGCCTGGACCGGGCTCACTTGTTTGACCGTGCGAGCGGCGCAGCGCTGGGCTGCAGCAGCCCTATCTGTTGACTCGTACGGTGCGCTCTGGCGTGCTTGCGCATCAGAGGCATCAAAGTGGGACACGTCCCACTTTTTTTTTACCCGGCGGCGTCGGGGTTTTGTTTGGAGTGCCGTCCGTGGCACAGGTGTCTCGCCTGTGCGTAGGAGACCGCACAGGCGAGACACCTGTGCCACGGACGGTCGGGGCCCGAAGCCGCCTGTGAGCGGCACTACAAACGAAGAGGACTCTCTGCCATGATGAAGGGCTCCGATCTGTTGCGGATCGTCGATCAGATGCACCACGAGAAGAACATCCCGCGCGAGATCATCTTCGAGGGGATCGAGGCGGCGGTGCAACTGGCGACCGAAAAGCACTATGGCGAACTCGAACCCATCGTGGTCAACATCGACCGCGACACCGGTGAGATCAAGGCGCGCCGCGGCGACGAGGCGATCGACCCGAGCCTCTTGGGCCGCATCAGCGCCCAAGCCGCCAAGCAGGCCATGATTCAGAAGATTCGCGAGGCCGAGGGCAACGCGGTCTTCAACGAGTACGCCGCCATGAAGGGCGACCTCGTCCACGGCAGCGTTCAGCGCCACGAGGGCGGCGCCGGGATTGTCAGCCTGGGCAAGGCCGAGGCGATCCTGCCGCGCGGCGAGCAGATCCCTGGCGAGACGCACCACGTCGGCGAGCGTATCAAGGCGGTCGTCCTCGACGTGAAAAAGGTCGGCCATCGGGTCAAAATCATCCTGTCGCGGACGCACCCCGATTTCGTCCGCCGCCTTTTTGAGAACGAGATCCCGGAAATCGCCGATCGCACCATCGAGATCAAGGCGCTGGCGCGCGAGGCGGGTTATCGGGCCAAGGTCGCCGTCAGCAGCATCGACCTCAAGGTGGACTGCGTCGGCGCCTGCGTCGGCGTGCGCGGTTCGCGGATCAAGAATGTCGTCGATGAACTCGGCGGCGAACGCATCGACATCGTGCGCTGGAACGACTCGATGCAGGTGCTCATTCCGAACGCCCTGCAGCCGGCGCAGATCGAAGAGGTGCATCTCTATCAGCGGTTGGGGCGGGCGATCGTGCTGGTGAAGGAAGATCAGCTGTCACTGGCGATCGGGCGGCGCGGGCAGAACGTGCGCCTGGCAAGCAAACTGGCGGGCTGGGATATCGAGATCATGACGGTGGACGAGCTGAACGAGGGCATTGACAAGGCCGTCGGCTGGTTCAGCGAGTTGCCGCACGTGACGGACGAGCTAATCGAGACCTTCGTGACGGAGGGCTTCCTGTCCTTCGATGACCTGACCTTCCTGGAGCCGGCGCAACTCGGCGAGTTGGCGGGCCTGACGGAAGAACAGGCAGCGGAGATCATCGACCACGCCGAGGAGGCCGCCGAACGGGTGGAGCAGGAAGCCAAGGAGGCGAAGGAGGCCGAAGCGGAAGCCCGCGCGGCGGGTACTTTCGTGGAGCCGACCCCGGCCCCTGCCCCGACACCGGCAGCCTCGGGCGTGCCGCGCCCGGAGGATCTTTTCCGCGAGGAGGCCCCTGTGCCGGAGGAGGCGAAGCCGACCGTGGAGAGCCTGTTCGGCCCGGACGCCACCGCTCCGCGACCGGAGGACCAGTCGCTCAGCGCCGCGGAGGTCTTTGGTGAACCTACCCCCACGGTCACGGTGTCAGAAGAGGAGCAGCCCCGGCAGGACGGGTCGCCAGGGTAAGTTTTCTCCCCTTGCGGGAGAGGGGTTGGGGGTGAGGGG
>DASPXY010000104.1:0-8352 GCA_035637055.1 Gemmataceae bacterium
TGGTCTGCCACCGCAACGATGATACCATGTCGTCCGGATCCTGGCGTCTTCGCCAGGTGAACCTCCAACGCTCCCGGACAGTCCAACGAGCGTCGGTCGGAAGCGACCATCAGCCACACCGAGGTACGGTTCGAGGTACAGCCATGAGCCCGATGCCGCCGCACGAGCCGGAGTGGGCACTCGCCGTCTGCGAGGATCCGTTCTCGCTGCGAACGCTATCCCGCATCCGCCAGGCGATGGGGCTGACTCTGTCCGCCGTAGCCGACCTACGCGGCAACTTGCCCGGCGTCTGCCGCCGCGGCCCTCGCGATGAGATGGAACGGTTGCGGATCGGACTGGAAAGGGACGGCCTGCGCGCGGCCGCTTTCCCCGCCTGGCAGCTGCACGCTCCCCCGCACGACGAGCCCGACCCGATCGCGGACGAGGAGTACGCCGTCTACACGGCGACGTGCCATACCGACCTGCTCCGCTTCGAGTTGCCGGACACCACCTTCTACGACATCGTTGGGGACGACCCCTTGTGCCGCACCCCGGTCGGCGAGCGGTTCCACGGTCTGTTCCGTGCCCGCCTGCTGAAGCATGCCGAGATCCTGGCCGACTACGAGCGGGGGAACGCGGAGGGCGGCCGGTTGCGAAAACGCTTTCGCACGCCGGGCGGCTACCTGCTACTCTCTGAACGGCGGCGGAAGGCTCCCTGCGAGGACGGGGGCGTGGTCTCGCTCACGCGCGTTGGCTTCGGGCGGGAGGGGACGGTGGCCCTTGTCGGCCTCAGCTACTATGGCGGGCCGCTCTGCGGCTTTGGCTGCTTCCTGCTGTGCGAGAGGCAGGGCGAGGGGTGGCAGGTGGTAGACCACCACGGGGCCTGGGTGTCGTGAGGAGAGAGGAGGTTCCGATGCCGACGCTGATCTTACCGCCGCGGTACACCCCTGACTCGATTGCCGTCAGCAAGGCTGCCGTCCGGGCCGGCTGGGGCGTCGAGCGGCTGGGGAGTTGGCGGGTGCCAGACCACCTCGCTGGCCAGGAGTTCGTGCTGTACGGCGAGCCGTTGTTCGCGGCGGTTGTCGCCGACCCATTGGGCCTGTCGCTGCTGGAACCGCCACTGGACTGGCTGGCCGGTTTGTCCCAGGAACTGACCCGACGCAGGATCCGCTTCACGACGTTGGCAGAGGCGAGGAACCTGACCGACCCCACCTTCGTCAAGCCGGCCGAGGACAAGTGCTTCCCCGCCCGCGTCTACGAGTCGGGCCGCGACCTGCCCGGCGCGGACGTGCTGTCCGCCACGACTCCCGTGCTGGTGGCCAGGACGGTGGACTGGCAGATGGAGTTCCGCTGTTTTGCCCTCGACGGCGAGGTGCTCAGCTTGTCGCCCTACTTGCGAGACGGCAAACTGGCCCAGGCAGAGGACGGCTCCTGGCCGGCAACAGAGGACGAATTGGCACGAGCCAGGGCGTTCGCTTCGGCCGTCCTCCGTGACCCACAGACGTCCCTGCCGCCTGCGATTGTTCTCGACGTGGGCGTCATCCGCGGCGAGGGCTGGGCGGTGGTCGAGGCCAACGCTGCCTGGGGCTCGGGGGTCTACGGCTGCGACCCCGAACAGGTTCTGCGGGTCGTGCAGCGGGCGTGTGTCGCGAGCGATCGGACCGCCTGGACGGATAACTCGTGAGCCAGCGAGGCCGACACCGGCAACAGGAGACTCCGGTATGGGAACCAAGAACCAAGTCGTCGCGAGGAAGCTCCTGGAGTTCACCGCCATCCTGGGGAGCCGTCACCTGATCACCGTCTCTGCGGGTCCGTCGCTGGACCCTGTCCTGCTCTCCCTGGAACAAACTCCTGATTACCGGGTCACAACGGCAAACGCCAGCTTCCCCAAGCGACAGGCGGTGAAGCCCAACTCCTTCCGCCTGCACTACCAGGCGGGTGAAGAATGGGTCCACCTGGACTTGCCGGCAACGGCGGAGAACTACCACGCCGTCCAGCCCCTCCCCCGGCAGCGTTGGCTACTCGTGCGTGGCCGGGCCAGCGGTGAAGACGACCGGAACAGCCAGGTCTACGAGGCGGACGGGACGCCGGCGCACTCATTCCACGCCGGCGATGGCATCGCCGATGTTCAGGCGACCGAGCGGGGCAGCGTCTGGGTCAGCTACTTCGACGAGGGCGTGTTCGGGCGCACCGCCCTCGGGCAATCCGGCCTGGCCTGCCTCGGCCGGGATGGCCCCCCCACCTTTCGCCTCAATGACCTGCCCGACCCCGTCCTGACAAGCATGGCCGATTGCTACGCCCTGAACGTCTGCTCGGACCGAGAGGTCTGGCTCTACTTCTACACCGACTTCCCCCTCGTGCGGCTGCTGGACAGGAAGGTTGCCGCCCACTGGATGATGCCGGTCGCGGGGTCGCACGCCCTGACCGTGGACCGCGGCCGGGTGCTGCTGGCCGGCAACTACAAGCGAAAGGAGTCGCTCTTCCTCGGCAGGTTGGACGAACTGGACTTCGCGGAAGTCACGCCGGTGGACGAGGAGGGGCAACCGTTGCGGCAGTTCAGGGCATTCGGCCGTCGCGACCACCTGTACCTGGCGACCAGGGAAGCCCTCCACGTCGTGGACTTGCGGACTGTGTGATGGCCCGTTCACTGGGAGTCATCGAGAAAGGTTCGCGAGGATTGCTTCCCTGCTCTTATGGCGATTGCAGCGTCTGCGGAACTCGTGGCGGTCGAGCAGCCGCGAGACGTAGACCGCGGCCATCAAGGGTATGGCGAACTCGCCCCGCCTCGCCAGGCGGGGCGAACAGGCGACTGCCTGCCTGAACGCCGCTCGTCGAACCTTGCCGACAGGACTGCTGACTTCCAGTGGACGGGGTCGGGCCGGGCGATTAGCCTACGAGCAGGCCCCTTTTCGTACCTCGACAGGAGTACGTCCGATGTCGGAGGCCCCCAAACCACCGCAGGCTTCGCCGCTCCCAGAAGGGACGAACCTGCTGCTGTCCAAACTGCTCTTTGCGAGCCTGCTGGTCAGCCTGTACCTCGTCTAC
This sequence comes from Gemmataceae bacterium, assembly GCA_035637055.1. Classification (GTDB taxonomy): domain Bacteria; phylum Planctomycetota; class Planctomycetia; order Gemmatales; family Gemmataceae; genus DASPXY01. The sequence continues at coordinate 3,025 of DASPXY010000104.1, forward strand.
CAATTGTGGTCAGTCGCACGGCCGGCCCCTCGTTGGGACGCCAACGACATCGCGGCGGTCAAGGAGGGCAATCTCAACGTCGCCGTGTTGCAAAGCGGGGCGAAGCAGCGGGAACTGCTCGACCGCGTCAAGCGGGAGAAAGGCACGGAGGCGGTCGTCATCGACTTGCTGAGCCTCGACCTGTCGGGGCTGACCTTGGAGGAGGCCGATCTCATCACGCTCAGCAGTCTACGGAGCTTGCGGCGACTCAACCTCTCCCGCAGCAACGTCAAGGACCAGCACCTCGAACACGTTGCCCTGCTGAGAGCCCTGGAAATTCTCGACCTCTCAGGCACCGCGGTCACTGACACCGGCATGCGGCACGTGAAGAAACTGAAGCACCTGCGGCAACTCGAACTGGAGGGCACGCAAGTGACTGCGGCGTGCGTGCGGGGGTTGCACGCGGAGTTGTCCGGCGTTCGAGCCCGGCTGTATGGACCGGGGGCGAGCGTTGCCGACCATTGCGTCCACGCCTCCCTCGGCAAGTTCGTCCTGGTCAAGCACGGGCTGGAGCGTGTGGCCTTCCAGTTCACCGGGCTCACCCGACGAGGGGATGGTGGGGCCAGATACGTCTGGTATCGACAGCCGAACCCCAAGGCGAGGTTCACGCAGCCGCCGGTCGAGCGGGGTGAGGAGGAGGTTTTCGAGAAGTACCGGCGAGTGAACAAGGGGGACGGGCACAACTGGGTGGAGAATGATGGGGGCGACTTGCACTTGCGGATGGGGCCGGTTCGCCTGGAGTGGTCCCAGTCGCTGACGGTGTACTTCCCCAACGCTTGGGGGGAAGACCCGCCGAACGTCCAGATGGCCCTGACCAGCTGGGAGCGGTTCGAGGACATCGACTTCGACAGCAAGCAGTTGCACTGGCATGAGCGGACGATCAGGTAGCAAGACGGACGGCACACGACTTGCGACGGCCTACGGTCACTGGCCAGGCAATGCTGTGCGGGCAGGAAGCGGGTCGCTGTCACCGGGCCTGCCCCCTCGCGAAGGGAGCAGCAGGGAATGACGGGAGAATGGCATGCCGAGGGAACAACAGATCACGGTAACTCGCGGTACGGTCAGACGGGAATACGTCGTCGTTTACCGGGATGACCCGCCGGAGCGGCACGAGGCTGTCCAGTTCTTCCAGAAGCACGCCGACTGCTTGTTCCCGGATATGGCGGTGCCGCCCGAAGTCGCGGCGATGCCCATCAAGGAGGCGAACGCCTATCTCCGGCGACATCCCGTCCAGGAGCGGTGGTCTCTGTTGACCATTGGGCGTCAGGATCCGATCCGGGACGCCGACCTCGCCCGCCTGCGGCACCTTCCAGAGATCAGCCACGTGAAGATTTTCTCCGATCAGATCACCGACGCTGGCGTGAAGCACCTGCTGTTTCTGGACTGCCTGTCTTGCCTCGTGCTTGATTCCAACCGGGTGAGCGACGAGTGCCTCAAAGACATCCGGACGATGCGGTCGCTGGTGGCCCTTGACCTCCAGGCAGCATCCGGCCTCTCCAGGGAGGCTGTTCTGGCAGTGGTGGAGGCGATGTCCTGGCTTCAAGACGCGTGGCCGCCGCCCGACCCCGTCCGTTTGGCCGAGTGCCAGCGTCGGAGCCGGCTTTCGCAGGGGATCCCCTCAGGGCAACCTGTCCCTCAGCCTGCGACCGAACCACCCCGGTCAGGCGAACCGCTCCGCTACGTCGATCTCTCCCGGCGACCCGTGCCACGCCTCCCTGACGAACTTTTCAGCAAGGACGACGTCTGGCGGCTGGACCTGATCAGCTGCGGGGTTGAGGTGTTGCCGGACGCCATCGGCAACCTCACGCGGCTGCGGACGCTCTACGTCAACTGGGGCCGCCTCACCGAACTGCCCGGCACGATGGGCCAGCTGACCAGCCTCGAAGCCATGTGGCTGAACGACAACCGGCTGAACGGGTTGCCCGACTCCGTCCGCCGCCTGACTGGCCTGAAGAAGTTGGCCCTCGACAACAATCTCCTGGAGCAGTTCCCCGAAGCGATCCTCGAACTGAAACAACTTGAGGAGTTGCGGCTCACCGGCAACCGGATGTTCCTCTTGCCGGACGGGATTGGCAACCTGACGGAGTTGCGGATCTTGAGTCTGGGTCACAACCGCCTTGCGACCCTGCCCGGGACCATCCGACGGCTCGACAAACTGACCTACCTGGGGTTGCAGGGGAACCCGCTCGAATCGTTGCCCGACGCGGTCTGGCGGCTGCCCTGCCTGATCACGCTGAACCTGGCCCACACGGGGCTGACGGAATTGCCGCCCGAGGCCGCGAACGTCCCCAACATCATCGGGTTGCCGGGTCGCAGGGTCCGTTCCTGAACGTGGCGGGCCACCGCCACCCCAGCCTTGTGCGCCGGCCTGGGCGTGAGAGCGTGGTTTGCGTCCGCGACCTGTACGACCTGATGGAGTGGTGGGCGGCGTGCCCCGAAACGCAGACCTTGCCGGTCGCGGATGGCTTCTACCGCCCAACGATCTACTCCTCGCGGCCGCCCAGCGGTATCCTGGGGAAGGTTCCGTATCGGCAGCGACGACCACTTCACTATCAAGGGAAGGCTGGCGGACGGAACGGCAGTCGGCGGCGAGTTCGGCTACGTTACCAACGGCATGGCCGGGGAGCGTGCCTGCTTCGTCGTCTTGCCAGAAGGAAAAGTCGAGTTCTGGCAGAGCAACCAGATCGGTCCGTACTGACGCGACGACCAGCATCCCTACCACGGATTGTCGATGACCGAACGTCCTGCGCTGTTCCTGAAGCAGTGTCTGCTGCTCTTCTGGGCCGTCTGGCTGACGGTCGTGTTTGCCACCAACTTCATGGACAGAGCGAAGGCCCTCGGCTTGCTGCCCGAGTCGTGGTCGTTCGCGTCCGGCAACTACCAATTCGTCTGCGCGACAACCGCCCGCTACGGCACTCCCGCCTGGCTGAACGGTCTGCTGTTTCTCGGTGTCGTTGTCTGGGAAGGGGTCGCCGCTCTGCTGTGTTGGCGAGCCTGGTGGCGATTTGGGGACAAAGCGACGGAGCGTCGGCGGCCTTTGTACGCCGCCTTCACGGTATCCTTGCTGCTGTGGGCTGCCTTCCTCGTCGCCGACGAGGTGTTCATCAGCTACACGGTCGCAGGCACACACCTGTGGCTGTTCGTTGCCCAGGTGGTGACTCTCCTGGCCATCGAACTGCTGCCGGAGGAGTAGCCTGTGCCTCGCTCTTGAGACGGTTGCTACGTCTGCCATGAGCAGCGATTGGCCTGACCTTTCCCTTTGTCAGGATGAGTTGCACGGCTGCAAGTTCAAATCCGGTTTTTGACTCGTGGTGATGAGGCAGGTTTGAGCAGAACGACAGGATCCGTCCGGGCCGGCCAAGAGTACGACATTGCCTGCGGCCAGGTCGGATGGGCCAGGTTCGACCTGGCGATGGCGTGAACAGCAACGGACAGCCACGGCGGCTGCCATCTGACGATGAGGCACACGTTTTGCGACGTAGTTGGGGAATCGAGGACATACCGGCGTGGAGGCTCTGTGATGCGCAGCGAACAGGAGAAGATGTTGGCAGGCGAACTGTACGACCCGCTCGACCCGATCTTGGTGCGCGCCCGCGACCGGGCCAGGGATTTGTGCCAGGAGTTGAACGCCACGCGCGAGGCGGATCAAGACGGTCGTCGCCGCATCCTCAAGGAGTTGCTCGGTGCGGGCGGCGACGATGTGTGGCTGCAACCGCCCTTCTTCTGCGACTACGGCACGAACATCCTGCTGGGCCAGAAGTGCTTCTTCAACTTCAACTGTGTCGTGCTCGATGTCTGTCAGGTGAAGGTCGGCGACTACACGCTCTTTGGCCCGGCGGTGCAGATCTACACCGCCACGCATCCCCTGAACGCCGCGTTGCGTCGCAAGCAGGAGTTCGGCAAGCCGCTTGAGATCGGCTCGGACGTCTGGGTCGGCGGCGGTGCCATCATCTGCCCTGGAGTGAAGATCGGTGACCGAGCGGTGATTGGGGCGGGTAGTGTGGTCACGAGAGACGTTCCGCCCGGCGTCTCCGCCGCCGGCAACCCGTGTCGTGTGATCCGCGAGATCACGGAATAGAGACGGCAAGGCAGGGTAAGCACGGCTTCAAAGAAAGGATGGCAGGTCATGCAGCACAAGCATCTTCAGTTCGGTCACGGCTTCAAGATCGTGCTGGGCGACGAGCACTCGCAGGCAGCCCAGATGACGCTCGCCCCTGGCGAAACGGAAGGTGGCCCGGACAATCGCCATCGCGGTGCCGATCAGTGGCTGTTTGTCGTCTCGGGTACGGGGGAGGCCGATGTCAACGGCGAGAAGGTGCCGCTCAAGGCCGGGACGCTGCTGCTCATCGCCCGCGGCGACACCCACGAGATCACGAACACGGGCAAGGAGCCGCTGCGGACGCTCAACGTCTACGTCCCGCCCGCCTACACTGAGGACGGGGAAGAACTGCCGCGGGGCCAGAAATGACCCTCGAAACTGTCGGGACAAAATCGGGACAACAGGGCACAGTTGGATGGCAGTTCATCGACAGGGCATCGACAGGGCGTTGTGACGTAACTTATTACCCACCAACGTCATTCACTATCAACGCCCTGTCGATGCCCTGCAACCTGTCTACCTTCGAATCCTAGTTCCCCAGTTTGATGCCTGGAGATGCCAGGAGATGCAACCCGCTGACAATTCAGCGGGTTGCGTTGTTTTTCGGTGACCTCTTCTACCTCCGCTTTGGTGCCGCCAGATGCCGTAAGGTGCTTTTGGTTGCATGGAGTCTGTGCAACCAGCGTGCAACCAATGTCTACCCCTGCGGTCGTTGATAGAGACATTGTGTCCCCTTCTTGCAGCCGGGAAAAATGGCTTGCGCGAGTCTCTTCCCTCTCCTTGCCAACCGGACCAACTGGCCCAATCTGCTGTTTCTCCAGTGTGTCAGTCCGTTTTTCGTGGGCCTGTTGCTGGGCTGGTTGGGCCGAAGGGGCCGGTCCGTCGTTTCGTGTCTTTGATAAACTCTGAACAGCATCAATGAATCCGTCGGTTCCCGTCGCGGCCAGCCGACCAGCGGTGGTGTCGGCGGGCAGGAAGTTCGGCAACTTCTCGACGGCACCGGCCAGGTCATGCAGCCGCCGGTGCGAGTAGCGGGCGGTGAGGACGGGCGTACTGTGTCCGGCCAGTTCCTGCAGGGTCCGGAGGTCGATGCCGGCGCGACCGCCAAGGGTCAGGTACGAATGCCGCAAGCTGTGGAAATCGGCAAACCGCGGTCCGTCCGGTCCCTCGACGGCGTAGGGGATGCCGGC
>DASPXY010000105.1:0-18051 GCA_035637055.1 Gemmataceae bacterium
TAACTCCGCGTCACCTTCACGAAGTGAGCTATCCCACTCGCCAGCGCCCCCACCAACCCGCGGTGGCGGACCAAGGCCCCCCGCAGGCCGCCCAGTTGCCGTCGCACGGCCGCGGCCACCCCAGGGCCGTTCGCCCCCAACAGGTGCGCCGCCTGCCACACCCAGGCAAAGGCCACGCGCACAGGCGGCCACAGCGACGCCGTGGCGGTCAGCGCCACCACCAGCAACTGCCTCAGCCGGACGTGTTCGCGCGGGAGCCCCTGTGTTCGGCCACCCGGTCCAGGCTGGCCACCACCACGCTCCACCGCTCGTGCAGTTTCAGGCCGGAGGCTTCCAGGGGCGGCCGGCCGTCCTCGGTCACGGCACTGCGGACGGCGTCGCAGTAACCCCGGACGGCCGCGGCCTCGGGGTCGGTGCGCTGCTCCACCTGACGCTCACGCGGGCGAACGCCGCGGACGCGCTGCTGCAGTTCCTTCTTGGCGTGGCGATCGGCTTCGGAGAGGGGCCGGGCGGCCGCGCGCAGGTAGTGCAAGTGGCCGAGTTGGTGTGGCACGCCCGGTAGGGCCTGGGCGACGGCCTTGCGGCTAGAGTGCTGGCCGTCGGAGAGCACGCCGGTGCTCGGCACCGGCAGGCCGTCGCGCACGTGGCCGCTGCGTGCGGCCAACTCCTGTGGCCGGCTGGACAACAGGCTGCGCGCCAACAGGACGGTGCCCGCGAGGCAGTCGCGCAACCCCCAGAGCACCTCGTGGCCGACGTCGGGTTGCAGACCGTCGCTGGCCAGGAGAACGCGGCCCTGGTCGGCGAGCAGCCCGCGCAGGCGGTCGGCGTCGGTCCGGGTGACGGCCAGCAGTTCGTCGTCGCGGTCCAGCAGGTTGGTGACCGTGCGCTGTGCGATAGCCAGCCCGCGCGCGGTGCGGAGGTGGTGGATCGCGGGGACGGAGCGGTGCTCGGCAGAGCGGCGGGCGCCGACAAGGGCGATGACATCCAAGCCGAACGCGTGCTGCGGCAAGGCGTGGCGGCCCGCGGCCTCGGGCCGGTAAGGCCGGAGGTAGCGTGGGCAGTCGGCGTTGTGGCAACGGCGGCTGCGCAGCACGAGCCGCATCAGTCCCAGGAGGGTGGCGACCGTGCGGTAGTTGCGGTAGTCGGACCAGAGCCGCCGCTGGCAAGTTGGGCAGTCCTGGTACAAAGCGTCCAGGTGGTGGGTGCAGGTGGGTTCGGGACGGGAAACCTTCCTGGCCAGGATAGACTCCTGGGTTGGGGACGCTAATGCGTATACCAAACTCAGGTTACTGTCTAGCCGGCTTTGCTGCCCTAGTTTTTTTTACGGGTCAGGTTGAGTTTCTTGAGGGTGCGGCAGACGGCCGCCAGGGAGCAGGTCAGGCCAAGGGCGTCGCGCAGCTGTTCCAAGGTGAGGTCGGGTTGCGCAGCGAGGAGTTGGCGGATTTCGGCGTAGCGTTCGGGGCCAATGGCTGGGGCGCGGCCGCCGGGGTTGGGGCGTGGCAGCAGCGTGCCGGTGGTAGTGCGGAGGCGGAGATAGTTGGCCACACAGTTGATGGAGACGCGGAAGAGGGCAGCAACGGTGGGCAAGGAGCCAACGCCGCCATCCACGGCAGCGACGATCCGGGTCCGCAACTCAAGGGGGTAAGCTTTCATGAGCAGTTCCACGGGGCTAGACAAAGGAACTGGGCATTAATTACGCAAACCATCATGGTTTGGGACTGATGGTGTAATTCCATTCGCCGTGGAATGCGGCTTTCTTCATTCGTACGGCAGCCAGATCCTCATCGGATACCTCGATCCCGATTTCATAAGCATTGGTATCCAACTCCGCTTGGATATGCAACCCGGCCTTGGTCTTCGTGTTGCCGATCAAGTTGACAACCACGGCCCTACTCAGCAAAGGCTTGCCGCGCCAGTTCTTCGTGATATGGCAAAACATTCGGTGTTCGATCTTGTTCCACTTGCTCGTGCCGGGTGGGAAGTGACAAACCATTAGACGCACCCCGATGGTATCCGCCAGTCGCTGCAAGGCTACCTTCCACAACCGGCAGCGGTAACTGTTGCTGCCGCCCGCATCGGCCGTTACCAACAGCCTGTCGGCGCCCGGATAGAGCGGCGCCCCCATCTCGCACCACCAGCGGCGGATGGTCTCTGCGGCGAACGGGGACGTGTTGTGGTCAATGCCGACGCTCACCCACCCCTCGTTGTACGTCAGGTCGTAAACCCCCGACGGGGTCACTTTCCCCAGAATCTTGTCCGGGAAGTCCTTGGCGCGGACCTCCTCGGGAGTGCCGGCAGGTCGCCACTCCTGCCCTGGGTTCTTGAAATCCCCGATCAATTCCCGCTTTTTCGAGTCCACGGACACGGCCGGCAGGCCCGCCCGCTGAAAAGCACGCACTTGCCGGTTGATGTACTCGAACTGGGCGTTGCGATCGGGGTGAGACGACCCTTCGCGGGTCTTGCGGTTGGCTTGCAGGCTGTAGCCCAGGCCGTGGAGCAAGGCGGCCACCGTGCGGTAGCCGACGCGGTGGCCTGGGCGTTTGAGTTCCTCGGCCAAGTTACGGGTGCTCTTGCACGTCCAGCGGAGCGGGGATTGCGGGTCGCCGCGTGTGGTCGCCGCGACGAGGGCTTCGAGATCCTTGACCAAGGTGGAGTCCACCTGTTCCAGAAAGGGGCGGCCTGCCCCGGCATGACGGCTGCGTTCGCGCGGGAGTTCGTCAACGGGCACCTCGTCAGGGTGCCGGAGTTCACGCAGGCCAGCCCAGATCGTCGTTCGCGACAATCCAGTAGCTTCGGCAACCAAAGTCACGCCGCCACGTTGGAGAGTGATGGCTTCACAGGCGGCCCAATGCCGGCGCATTCGTTCATTCAGCAAAGGCAGCAGCAGTTCATACTTCCGCCGCACGGCTTCGAGGAGGGTGGCTCGGCTCATATTATGATGATGGGCAATTGCTGTGCCATCGGTTTGGGTAATTAATGCCCAGTTCCGTCAGTAGAGCTGTCCCAGCAGTACGTCGCGGCTGCGGTCGCGGCGGGCCAGGAGCCGGCCGCTGACTACGTGGAGTTCCTGTTGACCCTGACCGGCCCCCCCGGCCGTGCCCGTGGAGTTGCTGGGGTTTCCGGTCCCACTTCGGATCTCTTGAGGAGGGTTCGGATGTTGCTGCAAGAACCTGTGCAAGCGGAGCAGGGCTGCCCACGACGCTGGTCGCACGCAGCCGCTGGTGGACTGTTCGCGCTCGCGCTCCTTGTCCCCGGCGTCGGCCTGCGGGCCGAGGCGCAGCCGCCCGTCATTGGCATCGCGACGCCGGACAAAGACGCCAAAGCGGAGCCGAACAAGGTGCGCGAGTTCAGCCTGCCCGTTTCCAAGACCTCTCTGGTGGAGGAGATCAACCAGGACTTCTTCGTCGACCGATACCGCAAGGAAATCGCCAGGCACGAGGAGGTGATGGGGCAGTGGAAGGCCCTTGCGGCCCGCCCGGAGCAGGAGACCGCCTACCAGTCCGCCAAGGCCGCCCTCGTGCGCGCTCAGCAATCACTCGCCGAACGGCAGAAGGAACTTCGTCTGTTGACGGAACAGCAGACCGAGAAGATCTATCTGGAGATGAAGTTGGCCGATCTCCTCCGAAAGACCAAGGGCCAGTTGCCCAAAGATCTCAACATCAAAGTCGAGATCCAGGGCTTGGGCACCGCCCGGCAAGGCGAGGTGCTGACGACGGTGATGCGGACGGGCGACCGCTTCACCACGCGCTACCAGGAAGGGTCGTTGATTATCACGCTGACCGGCACCGTGGCTGACGGCAAGGCGAAGGTCGGCGAGATTCACGTCCAGGATGGGCGCGTCGAGCACACGTACGAGAGGGTCGAGGGCGTACCGGCACGGTATCGCGACAAGGTCAACCACATGCTGTCGCTCAGTGCCCACAGCCACTTCCACAGCGAACGGAAGTAGCCGCCCCGCGTAGCGATGTTTCGCGGAAGCGATGTCCGCTCCAACACTTCTGCGAAGCATCGCTGACCTCAGTGTCTCCCGCCAACCGCCACCTTCCTGCGAACTCTGGTGGCTTTCCCTTGACGGGCTGTTTCGCCCTCGCCACGATCCTACGCTCCTCGTAGCTGACCTCACCGCTCCTGCGAAACTTCTTCCTGACTGCCACAGAGTGCCGGTGGCGACGGGCACACGGCTGCTCCCACGGAACGCCTTGCCGCGGCGTCCGCATAGAATGAGAGGAAAGAGAGGGGCCGCAGTTCCGACTGCGGCCTGATCCTGTTGGAGGCGAACGTGCGTGTCAAGGTCTTCAATCGCTCTGGGCAACTGGTTGGCCCCGTCGAAGTCGCCAAGGTCGTCAAGACAGACGCCGAGTGGGCCAAGCAACTCACGCCGGAGCAGTACCGCATTGCCCGCGGGAAGGGTACTGAGCGGCCTTTCTGCGGCAACCTCCTCGACAACAAACGGCAGGGGGTCTACGCCTGTATCTGCTGCGGGTTGCCGCTATTCGCGTCAAGCAGCAAGTTCCACTCGGGCACCGGCTGGCCCAGTTTCTTCCAGCCCGTCGCCGCCGAGAACGTCGCCACGGAGAGCGACGACAGCCACGGCATGGTCCGTACCGAGATCCTGTGCAGCCGCTGCGACGCCCACCTGGGCCACGTTTTCGAGGACGGCCCGCTGCCCACGGGCTTGCGGTTCTGCGTCAACTCCGAATCCCTCATCTTCGTCGAGGAGAGCGAACTTGCCAGGCTCGCTGACCCTGCTGCGGAAGCTGCCCCCGCGTAGGCGTGGTGAAAGAAGCGTTGAGCGAGCCGCCGCTCACGGCCTGGATCGCTTGCCTGAAGAGAACATGATGGACGACAGTTCTACTCGCCTTCAACGCAATGGAGGAACTGATCAAGGGTTGATGGGCGACGTACTGTCCTGACCGCCAAACCGCCGCTCCTGTGACCCAGTGCGTAAGGTGCCGAGGTTGGTAACACTCGGCAATAAGATCGCCGGCGGCAACCAAGGAGGATGGATGGACGAAGCGAAATGGCTCAAGTGCAAGCATCTGCGGCTGATGCTGGCGTGTCAACACTGGAAGTCAACGTCCCGCAAGATGCGGTTGTTCGCCTGTGCTGCTTGCCGTCGTTACTGGCATCTGCTCAGTGACGAGCGGAGCCGGAACGCTGTCGAGGTTGCAGAGCGGTTCGCTGACGGACTGGCATCAGCGAACGAACTGGCCCAGGTTCAAGAAGAGGCCAGGATGATCGGCAAGTACAACGGTGATGGGCTTGGGCCTGCCACCTGTTGCTGGGATGATGACCCCTACCCACCCGAAGCGGCTCAAGAAGCCGTCGATCAGATGCTCATGGTTCTCGAAGATGAGTGCTTTGAGGGGGAGATGTCGCAGCGACAGGTCAGGGCAGAAGACCGGGCGTTGACCGATCTGCTGCGTGAGGTTGTCGGCAACCCGTTTCGTCGGATATCCCTCGACCCGGCCCTCCTCCGCTGGAACGATGCTACCGTGGTCAAGTTGGCCCAGGCATCTACGACGACCGGGCTTTCGACCGCCTGCCAGTGCTGGCCGACGCACTTGAAGAAGCGGGGTGCCAGGACGCGAGCATCCTCGATCATTGCCGCCATCCAGGTCCGCACGTCCGGGGTTGCTGGCTCATCGACCTCCTGGCGGGCAAGGAGCAATCGCATGACCGAGGCCGAATGGTTGAACTGCCCTGATGCAGCGGAAAGTTGGGTGCCGTTGCGAGGCCATGTCAGCGAACGCAAGCACCGCCTCTTTGTCTGTGCTTGCTGCCGTTTGTGGCACCACAACCTCTCCACAGCCATCCTCAAAGCCCTTGAAGTGGCAGAGCGTGCCGCAGACGAACTGATCGGGTGGGCAGACCTGGCTGCGGCAGAAGCAGAGGCTTTCGCAGCATTCGGGAGAACCCGCAACCGAGCGGCACATTTTGCGGTCTGGTCGCTGCATCCCCATCCGGGGAAGGCGTCAGGGGAGGTCGTCGGTTGCGTCAGGAAGCAGGAAGGAGGAGAACATGCCGCTGTCCTGCGGGAACTCTTCGGCAATCCCTTTCGACCTGCGGTCGTTGAGTCTTCCTGGCTGGCATGGAACGACAGCAGCGTGGTCAAGATCGCCCAGGCCAGCTACGACGAGCGTGCCTTCGACAGTATGCCTATTCTCGCCGACGCCCTCGAAGACGCTGGGTGCCACGACGTCGACATCCTGACTCACTGCCGCCAACCAGAACGCCATGTCCTCGGCTGCTGGGTGATCGACTCGATCCTGCGGCGAGGCTGAACCCAGAGCGTGACAAAAGGGGTTCCGGCTGTCCTCGGCTTCAGCGGGCCGGCTTTTCTGGCCCATTTCGATTCCCTCGGGCTGTAATCCAGACTATATCCGCGGCTATCTACCGCGACCTGGTTCCGTAGCCAGGCTCACGATTTGCTCAGGACCGCGTCCAGTGCGAAACAGCCGCGTGCATGGAGACCAGGCGAACGCAGATGCTCCAACAGTCTGGCGTCAGTGCAGCCGGCCTCTTCAGCAGCATCGGCAAGGATCGGCAGGTCGTCGGAGCGGCGGCTCTCGTAGACGGTCTGGGCCAGAGCAACAACGGTTGGCGTTCGCCAGGATGGGTCGATCCACATCGGGCGAACCGGCAAGGGACCGAACAAGTCGCGGAGCAGGTCCGCCTGGCGGGCCGCCGTCTGCACCCACGGTATCCCTTGCCCCTCGGTCGCACGTTCTGCCTCAAGGGCGACCGCGGTCGCTGCGTCCTTGTTGTATTGCGACGCCTGCGGTGGGTAGCAGGCCCAGGCGGCAGCCCGCGCGGCGTGTTCCACGGGAATAGGCCCCCCGTCAAGTTGCTCCACCGTTTCCCACGCGACGCCCTCCGCGTCATACAACTCTGACTCGCTGGCGAGCCCATCGGCGAACCGCTCGGCCACCGCCACCGCCGTGCGGCTCCGCTCGTCGGGGAGGACATGCCACACCATCCGACAACACGCGACCATCCAGAGCCGCGACTTCCTGTCGCTCACCCTGCCGCTGCTCCGTAGAAACGTCAGCATTTTTCGCGGGTCGGTGCAGCTGTTCCAGTCGGCTTCCGTCATGGCCTTCGCCTCACTCCTTGCCGCGCACTTGGTCAATGCACCAGCAGCCACGAACATGGGCCTGTCCCTGTTCACGGAGGTGCCGGAGAAGTTCCTGGTTCGTGCAACCTGCCTCTTCCAAGGCGTCCGCGAGCACGGGCAGATCCTCGAAGCGGCGATCTTCGTAGAGGACGCGGGCGAGGGCCAAGACGTTCGGGGTGAGCCAGGAGGGGTCGAGCGTCACGGAGCGGAACGGATTGCAGAGGTCGCGGAGCAACATTGCCCCGGCCCTTTGGTTTGCTCGGCACCGCCCGCGTTCGGCGTCGAGAACGTAGGCGGTGGCTTCTGCCACAGCCGCCCAAACAAAGTCGAGACGCTGGCGGCTTGTGGGGACGTTCGTCAAGTCGTAGGCCGCCCAGGAAGTACACCGGCCAGCGCGCGACCGATGCCGGCGCGGAGCATCGCTGGCGGGGCCAATGGCGAGGTCGTGGGCCTCGGACGCCGCCTGCTGAGCCGCAGCCATTTCCGCCCCGCTGGCGAGTCCGTCCGCATACCGTTCCACCACCTCGACCGCCTGCCGACTGCGTGCGTCGGTGAACAGAGGCCAAACGTGCCGGCAAGCCGCACAGCCAAAGAGGCGGAGTTTGCGTTCGCTGACCTTCCCCCGCAAGAACGCCAGCATCTTCTGCGGGTCAGTGCAGTTGTTCCAGTCGGCTTCCGTCATTCCCTTCACCTCACGATTTGCCCAGCAGGCAGTCCACGAGGTAGCAACCGCGGACATGAACGCCACCCGATTCGCGCAGGTGGCTTACCAGAGCAGCATCGGCACCGGCTGCTTCGAGGGCGTCTGCCAGAACGGCCAGCCGTTCCTTGTCGAGCCGACCATCCGGCAGGGACCGCTCCTCATAGGCGGCCTGGGCAAGTTTCAGGATGATGCTGTGGTTGTTCTTGAGGAGAGACGGAGCAACCAGAGGGGGTTCGCCGAAGGCGTTGCCGAAAATGTCACGGATCAAGTCGCACTGCGCTTTTTCTTCAGGCGCACTGGTCGCTTCCGGCGTCCCCACCTTGACCCAGGCAGTAGCCTCGGCTGCGTCCATCACCATGTCGCGAAGGTTGTCCCTGCTGACCGCCACCGCTGCGAGGGAAGCCGGGGTTCTGTTCCCAGTGGGCGATGGGACTGCCATCGCGGAGGCCCACGCTCTGACCCTGGCCGCTGCCAACGCATCGGCTGTGGTTTGTCCATCCGCATAGTGCTCCAGAACTCCAACCGCCTCCCGACTTGGTTGATCGGGGAGCAGCTGCCAAATCCTCCGAAAGCACGCCGCCGCGAAGAGGTTCTTTTTCCGGTCGCTGGCCTTCTCACCCAGAAACCGGAGCATTCGCATGGGGCTACTGCATTGCAGCCAGGCCGTTACGGTTTCCATGATCCCTGTTTGTTCCTTTCATCTCTTCCCCGCACGAGTTCATCGCCCGTATCAAGGAGGAGATTGGCCGCAAGGTGGTGGCCAAAGGGACTGCTCCGCACTGGCAGTGTCACCTCTTCTACAACCACAGATCGCACACCCAGCAACCCCGTGCGTGCGACTCTGAGCTGCGGCAGTGCGCCAGGATCACCTGGTCTCGGCAGCCACTCGCTTCAAGGGTATCGCCGAGCACCGCCATCTCTTGCCACTTCCTCTCGTCGTAGGTGACTTGCGCCAGCGCGACAACCGTCGCCGTTCTCCAGGATGGATCGACACTCACTGGCCGAAACGGGTTGCCAAAGAGATCGCGGACCAGGTGGCACTGACTGGCCAGTTCTTCTGCCCGTGCGGCCTTGTAGGCTCTGGCGTCCGTGGTCGGATCGGCGACGGCGTCGCCGACGGCAGCCGCCGCCACGGAAACGCAGGAACAGCCAGGGCGCGGCAAGGTGTAGGCGACTTCGCGAGCCAAGGAGGCAGCAACGTAGTAGGACTTGTCCGTTGGGTCGGTGGCGTTACAGGCGACGTTGGCAGCATCGTAGGCGGCTGTCAACTCTTCGATACCGATCTGCCCGTCCGCGAACGCTTCTGCGGCCTCGACCGCTCTTCGGCTCCGCGCGTCGAGCAACAGCGACCAGATGCGTCGGCAGCAGGCAACCGCGAACAGCCTGGCCTTGCGGGCCGTCAGTTGGCCGATGGCCCGCAGGAACTCCACCATTAACGGCGGCTGTTCGCAGGTGAGCCAGTCGGCCTCGTTCATGGGTTCCTCCTCACCACTTTGCCAGGAGCAGGTCCAACAGCCAGCAGCCGTGAACGTGCGGCACCGTCTCCTGACGACAATGCCGAAGGACGTCCTCATTGTCGCAGCCGCTCTCTTCGAGAGCATCCCCGAGGATCGGCAAGTCGTCGAACCTGCGTTCCTGGTTGATCGACTTCGCCAAGCCGACCACCGCGGGGGTACGCCAGCAATGGTTCAGCGTTATCTGCCGGAACAGCAGAGGGCCGACGATGTCCCGGAGCAGGGCAGCTTGCACGCCGCGCTCGCGCGCTTCGGCCTCCGCGTCGCAGTAGTCGCCGCTGACGCCCAGCCAGCCGATTGCCTCGGCCGCGTAGGCGCACGCAGTAACAACGGAAACCTCGCCCTGCATCTGGCCCACGGCCGCGGCGGCAGCCCCAGCAGCGGCTTCGGCGGCAAACGGCCGAATACCGGCGTTGTGGATGGCGATGTGGAACTCGTTGTCAGGGTCGAGAGGCTCTGCGGTGTACGTATCGAGGAGGCAGACCCAGACGTCCTCCGCGATGCGGTGCAGTTCGACCAACTCCTCAACGCTCGTCAACCCGTCTGCGAACTGCTCGGCTACCTCGACCGCTTGCCGGCTGACGGGGTGGACCAGCAGGCCCTGAAGGCGTCGGCAGCAGGCGACGGCGAACAACCGCAGCTTGCGTTCGCTGATCTTTCCGCTCAGGAACGTCAGCATCTTCCGCGGGTCGTCACAAGGCCAACCAGGTCGCCTCGTCCACGGCTACTCCTTTTGTCACAGGAGGTCAATGACCCAACAGCCGCGCACATGGATGCTGTTCGGTTCACGAAGGTGCCTCAGCAGGTCAGCGTCGGCACCTGCTTCTTCCGGAGCAGCGGCGAGCACCGCAAGCCGTTCTTGGTCGAACGTCCCGGCTGGCAGGCACCGCTCCGCGTAGACCGCTTCGGCAGGTGCATGATGTTGTCCTCATTCCAGGGTAACCAGCAAACGGAGCGGGCGACAGGGCGGAATGGCTGGAGGCGAACAGATCCCACAACAGCGGAACTTGGGCTCCCGACGCCGCAACTGCGATGGCTTCGGCAACAGCAGTTTTCGCGGACAAGATTTCGGCGACCGCCAAAGTGACCCGGCCGTCCCGCTTCCTTGATCCTTGCAGAAGGTTCGCTAAGATGAACCGTAGGTTGTCCTTCCAGGGTTACGCGGATGACATGGCTACCAACCACCTCCAGGTCGCTCCCTTTGGCCGGCGTGCTTGCCGTGGCAGCAGTCGTCCTGGCGGTGGGCTTGCTTTTCGCTTCCCCTTCTCCGGCCGCAGCGGTCGGTTTGGCCTCTCTCCCCACGACCGCTGATGAGTCCCCGCCGTCATCGCCCGATAGCCCAGCGGGCGAGCCCGCCTCGTCGGCATTCTGCCGGCGCGCCTCGCTGCCCTCGGGGGAAGCGTGGCGTCAGAGCCACGCGACGCCCCGGAGCGTGGATTCAAGGTCCACCGAGTTCGGCGTTCTCCTTGTGCCCAAGGGCGGGGCATCCAGCACCGCCTTCCCTGCCTGCCTGGACCGCTTCCGCGGGAGGCTGCCCCTCGCGGCCCATCCATCGTTGCATGTCCTCTTCTGCACCTGGCTGGCATGAGCAACGCGCCCTTGGCCAGACCAAACACCACGGCCAGGATACACACCTGCCCACGAACTGAACCGAGATAATGGGACGGCAGGTCCGCCCGGGTGGCGGGTATCACCTTGCTGTCCACCTCCTGGTGCGTTCGTGGGCCTCGTCTCAGCGGCGTTCACATTTGACGACATCGACATGATGATGCTCCAGAGGAGGAGTGCGTACGTGGTACAGAAGATGCAATTATCTCAGCCGGGATCGGCCACACCGAGCCATGAGGTCGATACCCGACCGCCCGAGGTGGCGGAGTTACTCGCGCAGGTGGCCAAGTTTCTGGAAGAGGGACAGCCTGGGGCCGCCCTCGAACGAATCAGTCGGGCCAAGATCAGTTCCCCGTGGCTGACGAACGCGGTCGGCGTCTGCCAACTTCGCCTCGGGAACGCGAAAGTCGCCATCGACACGTTCCGCGGGCTGGTGCTCGCCACAGGGGGCCTGATCCTTCGCGCGGACGTCCCGACCCTGTTCAAGGTCAACTTCGCGACGGCCTTGCTCGCGGATGGGAACCTGTCGGGGGGGCTCACCGCCCTGGACGAGATCCGGGACGAGGGGCACCCGGCGGTACGAGAGATCCGCGAGGCGGTCCGGCGGTGGAAGGAGGGCATGACGTTCTGGCAGAAGCTCTGGTGGTACGCGGGCGGTCAACCGCCCCGTCCGCTCGTGCTTGATTTCGCCCTCGGTCGAGTCTAGCCGGGGCAGGGGCGTCCTGGTTCGGCACCAGGACGCCTCAACTCCGCAGGATCCGCCCTCGGGGCTGGGCTGGACGTCCTGTCACACCGCTCGCGCAGTTCAGCAGGGGACGCGGCATGCACACTAACCTCGACCTGATCCTGACGCTGACGGGCGGCCTGGCCGCAGCCCTGGCCCTGGGGTACGTCACACACCGGCTCGGGCTCTCCCCCATCGTCGGCTACCTGTTGGCCGGGATCGCCGTGGGACCGAACACGCCGGGATTCGTGGCCAACCGAGAACTGGCGGAACAGCTCGCCGAGGTCGGGGTCATCCTCTTGATGTTTGGCGTGGGCCTCCACTTCCACCTCAAGGAATTGTGGGCGGTGCGGCGGATCGCCCTGCCGGGAGCAGTCGTCCAGAGCCTGGCCGCGACCGTCTTGGGGGCGGTGGCAGCCTGGACCTTCGGCTGGGGTTGGACCGCCGGCGTCGTCTTCGGACTTGCCATCTCCGTCGCCAGCACGGTGGTGCTGACTCGGGTGCTGGTCGATCACAACGACCTGCACACCCCGACTGGCCACATTGCCGTCGGCTGGCTCGTGGTCGAGGATCTGTTCACTGTCGTGGTGCTGGTGTTGCTGCCGACTCTGTTCGGGGCCAAGCGGGCGGAGCCGAGCGGCGTGCCGCTGGCGATTGGCCTGGCGGCGTTGAAGGTCGGCATCCTGATCGCCCTGACCTTCCTGCTGGGCGGTCGCCTCATCCCCTGGCTGCTCGCGCGCGTGGCCGCCTCCCAGTCGCGGGAGTTGTTCACCCTGACGATCCTGGTCGTCGCCCTTGGCATCGCTGTCGGGTCCGCGAAGGGGTTCGGGGTGTCGATGGCCTTGGGGGCGTTCCTGGCGGGGATGGTGGTGGGGCGGTCGGACTTCAGCCTGCGTGCCGCCTCGGAGGCCCTGCCTCTGCGGGATGCGTTTGCGGTCCTCTTCTTCGTCTCGGTGGGAATGCTGTTCGACCCCCGCTACCTGGTGGAGGCTCCGGGGGTGGTAGCGGCCACCTTGGGGATCGTCGTGCTGGGTAAGCCGCTGGCCGCCCTGGGGATCGTCTTGCTCCTGGGCTACCCCGTCCGCGTTGCGCTCGCCGTGGCCGTCGCTCTGGCCCAGATTGGCGAGTTCTCCTTCCTGCTGGCCAACTTGGGGAGGAGCCTGGGGGCCCTCCCAGATGCCGCCACGAATGTGCTCGTCGCGGCCGCCATCGTCTCCATCTCGATCAATCCACTCTTGTACCGGCTCGTCGATCCGGCCGAAGCCTGGCTCGCACGCCGCCCACGCCTGTCGCGGTGGCTGAGCCGCCTGGCGACCTCACCATCCTCCGCCGTGGACGGCAGGACTGCCGGCCGCGACTCCAACCTCACCTCCCAACACCGGGCGGTCATCGTGGGGTATGGCCCGGTCGGCCGGACGCTCTCGCGGCTGCTCCGCGACAACGCGATCGAGCCGACCATCATCGAGATGAACCTGGAGACGGTGCAGCGGCTCCGTGAGGAGCGCGTGACGGCGGTCTACGGCGACGCGGGCCAGAGCGAGACGTTGAAGGCCGCCGGACTGGACAGGGCGGCGAGCCTGATCCTCAGTGCCTCCGGCTTGCGAAATGCCGCGGAGATCATCCGGCTCGCCCGCGAGCTGAACCCCAAGGTTCGGATTCTCGTGCGCTGTGCGTATCTGCGGGAACTGCCCGCCCTCCGCAAGGCCGGGGCGGACGGCGTCTTCGCGGGGGAGGGGGAAGTCGCCCTGGCCATGATCGAGTCTGTCCTGTGGGAACTGGGGGCCATCCCCGAGCAGATTGACCGGGAACGCGAGCGGGTACGTATCGACCTGTTCGGCGGTGCGATCACTCCCGCGAGTGAGCCGCCCCCCGGTTCGCCGGTGCCACCCGGGGAGCCAGAAGTCGTCGCCGTGGAAGAGGCGGTGCGGGAGGGCGAGCCGCGGCCGGGTGTCGGCGGGCCTGAACGTGGCGGCACCTCACCGGGACCGGACACTTGAAGGAGATAAGCATGACCCTGTTCGCAGCCGCGGTTAGCAGCACGGAGGTCCACTGGGCCTGGACTGCCCTGGCGATGGGGGCGGTCCTTGCTCTGGTGACTCTCAACGGCTTCTTCGTGGCCGCCGAGTTCGCCCTCGTGGCGGTCCGCAAGACCCGCGTCGAGGAGTTGGTCGGCCAGGGCGTCTCAAGGGCCGGAGCCGTCCAGGAAGCCATCTCCCATCTGGACCGCTCCATCGCCTCGACCCAGCTGGGCATCACGCTCGCCAGTATCGCCCTGGGTTGGATCGGCGAGCCTGCCCTGGCCCGCCTGATCGAGCCGCTCTGGCAGGCGGTGCTGCCCGGGGCGTGGGTGGAGGCGGCGGCCCACTCGGCGGCGGTGGCCTTCGCCTTCGCCCTCATCACCGTCATGCACGTCGTCTTCGGCGAATTGATCCCCAAGACTTTGGCGCTGCAAAAGCCTGACCGCACGTCGCTGTGGGTGGCTGGTCCGTTGAACGTGTTCACCCGGATGAGCCGTCCCTTCCTCTTCCTCATGAACGGCACGGGCAACGCCTTCCTCCGCTGGATCGGGTACAAGCCGGCCGGGACGGAAGGGCTGGTGCATTCAGTGGAAGAGTTGTCCCTGCTGATCGAGGACACCCAGGAGGCCGGCATCCTATCCCCAGTTCAGGCCGAGGTCATGCGGAAGGTGTTCCACCTGTCCGGCAAGAGGGTCGGTGACTGCATGGTGCCCCGCGAGCGGATGGCCGCCTTGGAGTTGCGGACGCCGCCGGAGCAGGTGCTGGAGGTCGTCCGCCACAGTGCCCACACGCGAATGCCCGTCTATGACGGGTCGCCCGACAACGTCGTCGGCATCGTCAACACCAAGGATCTGTTTTACCTGTTCAGCCTCAAGGGGGTGGTGATCCTGGAGGACGCCCTCTACGGGCCGTTGTTCCTCAAGCCGGACGCCGACGTGGCCGACGCTTTGCAGTTGTTCCGCAGCCAGCGGAGGCTGATGGCCGTGGTCCGCGACGACGAGGGGCGGGTCCAGGGGCTGATCACGATGGAGGACATCCTGGAGGAGATCGTCGGCGACATTGAGGACGAGCACGATCGGCCCACGCCGCGGCTCAGTTTGAAAAGGAAATCGTCGCCCATGGCATCCCCCGGTCGGAAGGGGGCTTGCTGACCAGGGAGGATCCCGCGCTGTCACTTCCCGACCCGCGGCCGACGTGTTCCCGACGTTGGCAGCGTCGCCCTCCGCGCGGTACGATGCTTGGCGACATCAATACCTGCTTGAGGGCAGGCTGTGGAAGGCACAGTCCCGAAGGCGACGATGTGGTCGTCCGCTGGCCGGCGACCGGCACGCACCGCGGTGAGTTGCCGTGGCATGAGCCGGCACCGCTTTCGCGATGGCCGCCTCGTTGAGGGCTGGGACAGTTGGAACGTCGGCGGCCTGGTGCGGCATCTGGAAGGCGAATGAGCGGATTTGGACGGATGAGGAGGGACTACGAGGCACGAGACAGCAGGTCTGCTGGAATCCATCTTCACTGGCCAGTAGGTTCGGGAAGGAGTCATTGAATGGGAACACTGCTTCGGCACGTAGGTCCGCTCGGATTGCTGGTTCTTGTAGCCAGTCCACTTCCCCACCGGGAGCCTGCGGTTGCGCAGGAAAAGCAACCCGCTGGTCAGGCGGATCAGACCGATCAGTACGGCGATCCTTTACCCCGCGGTGCGTTGGCGCGCATTGGTACGGTGCGTTTCCGGACAGGGGACTCGGTCATGGCGGTTCGCTTCTCCCCCGACAGCAAGACGCTCGCCTCGGTGGGGCACGATGCCGTCGTGTTGTGGGATCCGCGGACCGGCAAACAGCTGCGTCGGCTGGAAACCCGGCCGACGTTCTACCGGGGGAACTACGCACCGGATGGCCGGAAGTTGTGGCTGCAAACCTACGACGGGGCCATCTCCCTGTGGAACGTGTTAGCCCAGCCCGACCCGGGACCAGTCCCGTTCGAGGGGCAGCATACCTGGTTCGTGCAGCCGTTTCCTGACGGCAAACTCCTTGCGACCGGGAACAAGAACGCCATTCGCATCTGGGACATCGCCACCGGCAAGGTCGTCCGCGAGTTACCCCATGATGCTGAGGTTAGAAGTGTCGCTCTGTCCGCGGACGGCAAGCTTCTGGCATCGGACGGCGGTCACGGAGCTGTCGTTCTGTGGGATCCCCACACCGGCAAGAAGCTCAGCAGTTTTCCACCTCACCCGAGGAAGGATCAGTTCGGACGCATCCGTGACGAGGACAGTCTCGGGGGATTCGCCCTGTCCTCCGATGGCAAACGACTCGCTGCTTCGGTCGGGCGTTTCCAGCCCGTGATTCGGCTTTGGGATGTGCCTACAGGCAAGGAGGTCGGCAAGATGGTTGTCAAGGACTCCGCGGAGCGGAAGCTGGTGTTTTCACCGGACGGGAGGATGTTGGCACGAGCCTGTCAAAACAGTTTGAGTCTTTGGGACGTGACGACCGGGCAAGAGTCGTGGCAAACCCCGATCTGGGGCAACCAGCCGTTCGACATCACGTTTTCTCCGGACGGGAAGACGCTGGCGGGAGGATTGGTCAGCATGGTCCGGTTGTGGGACGTCGCCACCGGCAGGGAACTGTGTCCTATCCCGGAGCACCGGGGTGGGGTGGGCTTTGTCTGGCTGTCTCCGGATGGCCGGACCGTGATCACCCAGGGGCAAACCACGGGCGGCGTGCCGGGTTCAGGTGGTCCGGGACCTGACGCTCCCAGCCTGCGGTACTGGGACGCCGGCACAGGCCGGCAACTCGTCGGGCCGGAGCAGCGTTTCCCTCCGTTGGCCACCTTGTCAGCGGATGGCAAGGTTCTGGCCAGCTGGGGCAAGGAAAAGACTGACCGTCCCGGATTTTGGGGAGGGGGGAGTGTGTGAACAGGGGCACAGCGGACAATCCAAACAGAACGGCCATGATCCACCTTGGTGAAAACCCGTCAACGACGGAGGTGAACCATGGCCGAATGCCCGCGTCCCAGGCCCCGCGGCTGTTCTACGATCTGCTTGCCCGTGGGCCAAGACTTCTACCAGCAGTTGATCGACTCCCCCAGCCTGTTCCGCTCTTGGCTGGACCAAGCCTTCCGCGCGCACCCCGAACTCTTCCCCCAGGCCTTCGCCCACGGCTACACCCTCAAGGACCACCGCGTCTCCGTCAAGCGTGGCCTGCGCCTGCGCCGCATCCGGTGCAAGGCAGACGGTTCCGCCTTTACCGTTCGCCCCTCCTTCGTCTTGCCCTACATGACTGCCTGGGCCGACGACGTTTCCGGGCCGTTGTTCTTGCGCTCCTTCGGTGTGCCCTTCTGGGCCTTGGCCCACATCTTTGGCCACCACCCCATGTTTTGGTATCGCCTGGAAGTTGGCCTGGGCCGTTCCAGCATCGTCGGCACCACCGTCCGCCAGGCCCAAGTGCCCGAGCACCTGGTGGCCGACGAGCACCACCAGCCGCGCAACGGGGTGAAGAACTAGGTGGCTACCACGGTCGGTGCGGGTTGTTGTCTGGGCGCTGCTCTGACCCAGACCGCCGGCGCCGAGGACTTGGAAGCCGCCTACGGAGTGTTCCAGCAGGAAGCCCAGAACGTCCAAGCCGAGTACGCACCGCAGACGGTCAACACCGACGGTTGGGCGGCCACGCGGTTGGCGTGGCAGGCGCTGTTCCCGCTGGCGGTGTGGCTGCGCTGTTTCTTGCACGGCTGGTTGAGCATCCGCGAGCGGGCCAAGCACCTCGGGGAACTCTTTCGGGCCTTGGGAGAGCGGGTCTGGCATGCTGACCACGCCCCGGACCGGCGGCGCTTCGCCCAGCGTCTGCGGCGACTGCAAGAGTGGGCGGTCCGAGAGATCAAGGGGGCGTGGGTGTTGGAGCAGGTGCAGAAGTTGTGCGGGCGGGCGTGGGAGTACGGGCGTGCGTACGCGCACGCCGGGGGCCACCGCACGAGCACCATGCTCGACCGGGTGATGCGTTCGATGAATCGCTACTTCGACCAGGGTCAACACCTGCACGGCTCCGCTCAGGGGGGTGGGCAGCACTGCCGGGCCTGGGCACTGCTGCACAACTTCCGGCCGTGGCACCCGGCGGTGGCACGGGTCAACGGCGGCTACCAAAGCCCGGCCGAGCGGCTCAACCGGCACCGCTATCACGATGATTGGCTGCAAAACCTCCTGGTGTCAGGATCGCTGGCAGGCTACCGCCGCTGAAGGGCCAACCCCAAACTCCGGGACGATCAGGAGTTTTTCAAGATGGGCCAGCAACTCCTCTGCATCGGCCCAGCCGATGAAGTAGAAACAGATCATCTCCTAGGTGCGCTTGGTCGGCTTCTTACCGGTCCACAGGGCAATCAACAAA
>DASPXY010000106.1:0-3074 GCA_035637055.1 Gemmataceae bacterium
TCGCTCCGCGGTTGCGTGGGACAACCCGGCCCTTGGCTTGCCGCTGGTCGGTTTGCTGTGTGGGTTGGTCGCGTTGTGGTTGTGGCGCTGGCGACCGAACCGGGCAACTGCCGCGGCCCTGCTCGCCGCCGTCGCGCTCGATCTCGGCCTGTTCGCCTGGTTCGCCGGTTGGCGGCCCGCCTCGGCCCCGGCAGGGATCCTCGCGCACGCTCCCGAACCGATCGCCGATCTCCTTCGTCCGCTGAGAAAGGGAGAACGAGTGTTCGCCGGGGCGCCGCTGCTTCCCTCGACGCGGCATTCCTGGGATTACGAGAACCCGCTGCATCTCGAAGCGGCCCCGGTGAATGTCTCGTCTCTGTGGGGCGTACCGAACGCGCTCGGCTACACCCCGCTGGCCCTGGAGCGCTACTGGGCCCTCGTCCTCGGCTCCTGGCCGTTCCACGGGGCGAAGGTTGATGAGCTATTGGCGCTCCGCTATCTCCTCAGCCCGGTGCGCACGCGTAACGGCCACGGCGTGGAGTGGGAGGAAATCTGCCTCGATACGCCGGTACTCGGGGCCAGCGGCGAAAAGGAGGTCGCGTTCGAGGTGCCGTCCATGCCAGCGACACGCATCGGCCTTATCTCCGACCTGGGCTGTGCCGTCGAGCTGCCGGATGGCCTGGCGGTCGCCGAGGTGACGGTGCTGACCTCTTCGGGACCATTACCGCCAATCTCTCTCCGGGTAGGCGAACATCTCGCCGAGCACTGCTGGGAGCGCGCCGATGTCCGGCCGATTGTGCGTCATCGCCTTCCCGAGTTGACCGAGGCCAACTCGACGCAGGACGAGGCCGGGCGGCCGTTCCAGGTGCATCACCCCGTCAACTTCCTGCCGCTTGGACAACGCAGCATCGTGACCGGCGTACGGTTTCGCTGGGTCGGACCGGTAGGGCCGGGCTTTTCTCCCCTCCAGGTCACGCTGATCGACGACGCTACGGGGCAGAGTCAGCCGATTCATCATCTCCTGCGCGCCGGCGGCCCCTGGCAGTTCCGCGGCATGCTGGCCGATGGGTCGCACCTGATCCTGGAGAACTGCCGTCCTCTGCATCGTGCCTGGCTCACGTCGAGTGTCGTGCGGTTGCCTGGCCGTGAGGCCATCGAGGCGGCCGTCCGCGAGGGGAAACTACCCGGGGGCTTGTCCTTCGAGCCCTACCGGACAGCGCTGGTCGAGGAAGCGGTGCCGTTCACGGGCGGCGAACTGGGAGGCGCTGCAGAGGCGTGCATCGAACGGCATGAAGCGGGCCGTGTGGTCGTGAAAACTCGTGCCGACGGCGAGGCGTTCCTCGTCCTGGGCGAGGTGCATTACCCCGGTTGGCGCGCTCGCATCGACGGCCGCTCCGCACACATTTATCGCACCGATTCCATCCTGCGCGGTGTGGTCGTCCCGCCCGGCGAGCACAGAGTCGAGTTTATCTTCCGGCCTGTCAGCTTCGTGCGCGGCCTGGCCGTCAGCGGCCTGTCGGCGCTGGTGCTGGTGGGCTTCCTCCTCTGGCGTCGGTGCGCCGGGCCGCATTTGCCTTGTCGCGATCCCGGCGGCGTGATAGCTTTTGCCGAGGCGAAGACACTCTTTTCAGGAGGATGCCATGAGAGCACAGGCACTCGCGGCGCTGAGTTTGACCCTGACGGTTGCGGTCGCCGCCCTGGCGGGCAGGGATGAGCCCAAAGCGGTGCAGGGAAAAGGGACCGTCGTCGTTCAAGACGATTTGAAACAACTTCAGGGGAGCTGGGCCATCGCCGTCATGGAGGAGGGGGGCCAGAACGCCCCAGACGATTTGCTCAAGGACATGAGCGTCCTGGTCAAGGAGGACAAACTCTCCGTGCAGGAGAAGGACAAGGTCATCCTGGAGTTCAAGGTGAAACTCGATCCCTCAAAGACACCAAAAGCGATCGATTTTACCCATATTCTCGGCGCCGACAAGGGGCAGACCGAACTCGGGATCTATGCCTTTGACGGCGACAGCGTGAGGTTCTGCATCAATGAAAAAGGCAAGGAGCGGCCCAAGGAGTTCGCCACGGCAGCCACGAACAAGCAGAACCTCGTGGTGCTCAAGCGGAAAAAGTAGCGACCCCGCTTGCGGGTTAGCAGAAAACGTGCTAACCCGCAAGCGGGTTGGTTGGCCGACAACGGGGCTATACAAAGCGCTCACCGGGGTGAATAATACCCTCCAGATCAACCTCTTGGCGAAGAGACTCTACCGTGACCGATACACCCAATCCCCCGTCCGACGCTCCGGAAACGAAACCCGCACCCGCGCCGACAATGCCTCCCGCTGAGGCCGAATCGGCTGCCCCTGCCCCCTCGGCGACCGGCATCGACGAGAAGCCCGCCAACTTCTACCTCGGCCGCGAGTACGACCTGGCGAGCAAGCAACTCCTCGACAAAAAGGTCGAATACGATGCCCGCGACCTGACGACGCATGGCGTCGTGGTCGGCATGACGGGCTCGGGCAAGACCGGCCTGAGCATCAGCATTCTCGAAGAGGCCGCCATCGACGGCATCCCCTGCATCGTCATCGACCCCAAGGGCGATCTTGTCAATCTCTTGTTGCAGTTCCCCGACCTCGACCCCAACGACTTCGCCAAGTGGGTCAACGAGGACGAGGCGCTCCAGAAGAAACTCTCGCTCGAAGAGTACGCCGAGCAAACTGCGGAACGCTGGCGCAAGGGGCTGGCCGCCTCGGATCAGACGCCCGAACGCATCAAACTCCTCAAGGACGCTTCGGAGTGGCGCGTCTACACGCCCGGCAGCGAGGCGGGCCTGCCGCTGTCGATTTTGCAGACCTTCGCCGCTCCCAAGGGCAAGGTGTCGCGCGAGGCGCTCAACCAGAAAATCGACGCCACGACCACGGCCCTGCTCGGCCTGACCGGCATCAGCGCTGACCCGGTGCAGTCGCGCGAGCACATCCTGATTGCCCAGCTGTTGCTGAACACCTGGAGCAAGGGCAAGGATCTCGACCTGGCCGGCCTGATCACGCAGATTCAGGAGCCGCCGCTGTCCAAGATCGGCGCTTTCGACATCGACACCTTCTATCCCGAGA
>DASPXY010000107.1:0-5051 GCA_035637055.1 Gemmataceae bacterium
ATTCTGGCCGGTCATGATCGAGGCGCGCGAAGGCGAACAGCTCGGCGTGGAGTAGGCCGACGTCAGCACCAACCCCTGATGGGCGATCTTATCCATGTGGGGCGTGGGGTTGCCGACGGTGACGCCGCCGCCATTGAAGCCGGGATCCATCCAGCCGACGTCGTCCATGAGGAAAATCAGGAAATTCGGCGGTTTCCCGTGCTTCTCCTTTGCCTTGGCCAGCTTGGCCATCGCTTCCTTGAGCTGCTTGGGATGAACGACCACCGGCTCCATGTTCGGAGCGATTTGCTTTGTCGGGGTGACCATGAACTGATTGGGGTGATCGTACCCCGGGGCGTCGGTCGGTCCGGTAGTGGAGCCGCGCGGATTGCCCGGCTTGGGAGTTTGCCATCCCTTCTCGCCCCCTCCCCCGGTACTGGTGAACACGGCCCCCGGTTCCGGTACGGCACAACAGTCTTTGTTTCCCTCCAGGCTGGGACTGGGCGGGCGGGCCTGGGCGCTGGCCCCCGCTGAGAACGGCAGCCTGCCTCCGGCGGCTGCGTAACCCAGCACTGTCCCGAGGCCAAGCATGAGCATGGCCAGCAGGGTAGTGCGTTTCAACATACGCCCTCCTTTCACCAAACCACTCAGCACCAAGGCCCCATGCCTCAGCTGCATTCTCTCGATGAGCCCCTGCTACCTGTCTCCCCTCTCCCCTTGCGGGAGAGGGCTGGGGGTGAGGTGCTTCTGGGACACTCACCGGTCGCGCACCATCTTCACCACCTGGCCCTTCTCCAGTTCAAGGATGAGCGTCTTCTCTGTCAGTTCCCGGATCAGGCTCGTGCGTGTTTCCTCTGTCCCGGTCGCGGGGTTGGCTGTGGTGGTCCGCAGGGTCTTGTCCTCCACCGTCGCGCGTGCCTTGAGGGTGTAGACCGTCGCTCCGTCCTTGATCCGGGTTTCCAGGGTGCCGCTGCGGCCGAATTCAAACGTGCCGCCCGCCATCGGCCCGCCTTGCACCACCCACTTGCCGACGAGGCCCGACGGCAACCGGGCCCAAATGAAGAACTCAAAGACGGCCCACGTTCCGGCTCCCACGAGAGCCAGGCAGAGCGCCAGCACGGCCCACTGCCGCAGCCCCCACTTGCTGCCCTTGCCGTGGCCGCCCTGGAGGCCCAGTTGTTTCTGCTTTTGTTTCCGCTGCTTCAGTTGTGCGAGTTGTGACGACAGCTTCATGGCCGCTCCCGATGTTGAGTCGCAACCAGCGCGGGGGACGCTCCCCCAGGAATGTGGCATGAGGCGGCAAAGTCCCAGAGCAGGGCGGGACGAACCCCGTGCTTCGCTGGAATGTCGCCTGCATGGCACTCGGGAGTGTACAGGGGGAGGGGTGGCGGCGGGCTATTGGACTTTGGTCCAATAGCCCGCCGCCACCCCATCCTTTACGCTACTCTTTCGAGCCCAAAGCACCTCACGAACCCCCGGCGGAGCCACGAACGGGCGTGGCAACGCCGGGACAAACAGGAGGATGGATCATGGCATCGTCTCTGGTGGTGTTAAAGTTTGAGACGCCCGACGGCGCCGAGAAAGGGTTGGCGGTGGCCGCGAGCCTGAACAAAGAGCACCTGCTCGAACTGCTGGACGCGGCGACCGTGACGTGGCCCAATGGCAAAAAGAAACCGAAGACGCGGCATGCCGGCGACCTCACCTGCGCGGGCGCGTGGGATGGCGCGTTTTGGGGAATGCTGTTCGGCTGGATCTTCTTCGTCCCCTTCCTGGGTGCCGCCTTTGGGGCGGCCGTCGGCGCCCTGAGCGGGCACTTCGCCGACTACGGGATCGGCAAGGATTTCCTCGAGCAGGTGCGCCGGAAGGTGACGGAAGGATCGTCGGCGCTTTTCCTGCTCGTGGGGCAGGTCACGACCGACCGGGTCATTGAAGCGTTCAAGACCGCACCCTCCTTCGAGATCATCGCCAGCAATCTCTCGAAGGAGCAGGAAGAGAAGCTCAAGGCAGCGTTCGCCCACTGAGAGGCCGTGCGGCAAGGGGCGTGGGAGGCAACCTCGTGGAACTCTGGCATTGGCTGGTAGCGCTGGCGGTGCTGTGGCTGCTGCTTGCCTACTTCCTCCTTCCGCGCCTCTGGCGGCGCTACGCGAGGCGTCATCCGGCCCTGGAGGACGCCCCGCGGATTACCCACACGGCCGATGGCATCCACGGCGATCCCTTGAACGTCGGCCTCGTCGGGACCGAGGATGAACTCCAGGCCGCGATGCTGGCAGCCGGCTGGTTTCCCGCAGACCCGATTACCCTCAAGAGTTCGCTCCGCATCGCCCTCGGGACGCTGCTCCATCGGACCTACCAGGACGCCCCGGTCAGCAGTCTCTACCTGTGGGGCCGCAAGCAGGATCTCGCCTTCGAGCAGCCGGTGGGGCACGACCCCCGACAGCGCCATCATATCCGATTTTGGCGCTCCGCGAAGGAGGATGAACAGGGGCGGCCGCTCTGGATCGGGGCGGCGACCTTCGACACCCGCGTCGGGCTGAGCCACACGACCGGCCAGATTACCCATCACATCGCCGCCGACGTGGACAGCGAGCGCGACAAGATCCTCGCCGACGTCCGCGAAGCCGGCGAGGTGACGGAGGTGATCTGGGTCGAGGACTTTCACCAGCAGCGGGAAGGCAAGAATGGCGGTGGCGATCCCTACCGGACCGACGGCCGCCTGGCAGTTGGGATCATCGTCCAGCGGGTCTCTGATTCATGATCCAGTTGAGGTTGTCCGGTTGTTGGGAGCCCGAAGCGCCAGCGAGGGACAGTCAAATGGCGCGTTCCGATGTTGCCATTGACACAAGCCCCCTTCCCGCTATGACCCTCACATTCTCTCGTGCTGATTTACGAGTCGTGAGCAGGAAGGCTGTCGCATGTCCGTCTCATCGCGCTGCGGAACAGGCTGGCCCTGCGCGCTCCTGCTGATCGCGGCGTTCCTCTGTACCAGCAACCCGCATGCCCGAGCGCAGAGCGAAGCGACCAATTCCAGCCCTTGCGATCCGCGGGCGGCTGAGCCGAAGGCCAGCCTGGGCGCCCCGCTGCTGTCGCCGCCTCAACCACCACTCGACCTCGAGGCGATCAAGCAGATGATTCGCGAAGAACTCAAGGCCGAGAAAGCCAGGCAAGATGAGGAGGATAGGAACAAGAAGGCACAGCCGCCGTGGTTGGGGATAAGTAAGGATCTGAAACTGAGCGCTTCCGTGAGCGACGGGTTCACGGCGGAAACCGCCGACAAGGCGTTCCGCTTTCACTTTGGGGGGCGCCTGGAATTCGATAACGCCTGGTTTACGCAGAACAACAACCTGCTCATCGGTTCCAGTTCGACTACTCGTCTGGAGGATGGCACCGACTTTCGCCGGGCGCGCCTGCGGGCGGATGGCCTGCTCTGGGAGTGGATCGAATTCGTTGCCGAAGTCAACTTCGCGAACATTCAGGATGTCGCCAACGTCAACAATCAAACCGTGCCCGTCGGCAGCGTTGGGCTTACCAATTGCTACCTGACCTTTTGCGACTTGCCTGTGGTCGGCAACGTCCGGGTGGGCCACTTCAAGGCGCCCACTGGCCTGGATCGCTATACCAGCGCCAACTATCAGTACTACATGGAACGGTCATCGTTGTTCGACGCCTTTCTGGACCCGGACCAATACCAGAGCGGCCTGCTCCTGTTCAACTCGTACCTGGACGACCGCGTCACGGCGGCCACGTCCTTCACGCGCGTCAACCACGGGACTTTGAACAGTTTCGGCTTTGATACGCAGGACGGCCTGTACGCGGTGGGCCTCCGCCTGACAGGTTTGCCGATTTACCAGGACGACGGCCGGGTGCTCATGCATCTTGGCTTCGACTACTTCCACCACGCCCTGACCGGCCACACGTTCGCGGTCGGGAACCGGATGCCGCTGCGCGCGGGCGGCGGGTCCGATGAGATTCCGGATTTGCTCGCCACCGGCAACTTCTTCACGCCCAATGGCGTTGACGTCGTGGATTTTGAGTGGGCCTTCGTGTACGGGCCGTTCGCAATGTCGGCCGAGTATGCTCTGGCCCGAGCGACGGATGTTTTTGAGAGCTTTAATGGCGTCAACTTCGCCGGGCCGCGCGGCAACGTGACCTATCAAGCGTTCTACGTCGAGAGCGGCTATTTTCTCACACCGGGTGATCGCCGCCGCTACGACAAGAAAACCGGGACGTGGGACCGAACTGTGCCGCAGGAGAATGCCTTCGTCAAACGGGGGGAGGACGGCCGGTGGTGCCACGGATCCGGTGCGGTGCAACTGGTGGCCCGCTACACGTACCTGGACCTGGTGAGCGGTTCGCCGCCGCTGACGCCGACCTCGGGGGGCGCGCGGGCCGGAACGGAACAGGACGTGACGCTTGGGGTCAATTGGTATCTCAACCCGCAAACGATTATCTCGCTCAACTATGTCTGGACACACCTCGATTCGGTCGTGGCTGGAGCGAGCGGGAACCTCCAGGGTCTCGGAATCCGCTTCCACGTTGACTTTTGAGCACTCCGGCCCGCCGCGAACCCTCGAAGTTCCCCCGGCAGACGCCGGCACCTGCCTCGTGACGCAAGCGGAAGAGGAAGGGGACGGGAACAGCGCTCTTGCCCCCGCCGTCCCTCCGCGGTTGACTTTTCCTCTGCGCTGAATCTCGCGGAGGACTTCTTCGAGATTTCACTGGCGGTTTCCGTTCTCACAGCGATAATGTTGCTGATGGGGTGGGTGGTCGGCTGGGCGTGCGTCATGGCGGCGCGCGCGCAGTTCACCCTGGCGATGGTCTTTGTCGTTCGCAACGTGGCGATTGCGACGGCCGTTGCCGTGACGGTCCTTGGCCGGATCGAGTTCGCGGTTACGAAAACCGCGTATTTCCTGAATCAGGTGCCGATCCTCTTCGCGGCCCTGCTCCTCTTCCGGCTAACCGAGCGGATGCCCCCGACACGTCGCTCTGATGCAGACAGCACATGAATCAGCACACTTTTGCAGGCGTCCAGTCCGGCGCCGAGCCAGTCCTGTCTGCCCGGAAGGACGCCGATT
>DASPXY010000108.1:0-7234 GCA_035637055.1 Gemmataceae bacterium
CCGGGCGGGCGCGTCGGATACCGGACGAATCGCCGACTGCAATCCCTCGATGGCCGGTTCGTCTTCGCGGATGGCCAGATCCCAGCGCTGGGCCGCGTCCTGGCCGTCGGCGAGCCAGAACGGTTGTCCGAGGAGGAACGATGGGCGGTGATCGTCAGCGGGTCTCGCGGCTGGCATTTTTGAAATCCTCGTGCGTCTCTTCCTCGATCCACCGGCCACGAATCTTCCCCTCCTTGTCACGGAGCGGATCGCCACGCTCATCTTCCCCGCCCTTCCAATCGATGACGATTTCCTGCTTGTAGGCCCGCATCGCCTTGGAGCTGAGCAGCAAGTTGTCGTAGCCATCGACGAGCGTGGAGACGCCCAGCAAAAAGACGCGGTGGGGTTCCTGCTTTTGCCCCTTGATGGTGGCGACGTACTCGTACACGGTTTCCTTATCGGGCCGTTGACCCTGACAGAACAGCAAGCCATGCAGCCCTGCCCGCGCTGCGGCCTCCATCTTGTTCTCGAACGTATCGGGATCCACCTGCTCCAGTTCGATCTGTTCGAGTTCCACATTGGCCGCCGGGGCCACACAGGCAGAAATCGCTGCCGTCTCGTCGAGGAGCGGCCCGGGATTGTCCTGGGAGTGCTCGTTGAGGGCCAGGACGCAACAGGCCGCCGACGCCTGCGCGGATCGTCCGGAAATCGCTTCCGGCCTGATGCCCGTGTGGTGGGACAAACGCCAGTAGTAGCGATAGCCATCTTTCGGCGCGGCCGCGAGCATGGCGGTTTCAATCGCGCCGCGAAAGTTCTCCTCTCCAGTGCCCCCCAGAGCCAGGAGGCCCAGCGACCACCAATCCGGCTGAATGAGCCCGGCGCCACCGCGACGCCGCTCGACCGTCAACCAGAGGGCCGTGGCACTCCTTTGGTTCGGAATGTCATTCACAACGAGGATCGGCGTCTGCTCCTGGTCACCAAGTTGTTCTCTTTTGGGATGGCACAAGGAGGAAAACAAATCATACACCAGGTAGGTTCCTGCAGACCACAGTTCGTCCTTGAATAGGTCGCTTCCTCCGTTGATCTTTGTTGCTTCGATGAACTTGTTGACGACGCGGTCGGTGCCATCTGGCCGGGGCCATTTTCGGCTGGGTCCGACCTTGTCAAAAGCCTCAATCGCATCGCGCAGCTGTTTTTCACTCTGAACGCTTCCGAAATCCAGCTGTCCCAGGATGTCAAAAGCCCTGATCGCCCGGAGCAGCTTGTCTCCCTGGCCAGTAAGTAGGAACAGTGCGAGATTCTGCATGCCTTGCCAGCGCAGTATCAGGGTCAGTTCCCAGCGACTGGCTTGTTGCTCGATCTCGGCGACCATCTCGCGACTTTCGAGGATCTTTATCAGGGCCGGGGCTTCCTTCGGTGAAGGTGGCCACGCTTTCGAGCCTTTCTCGGAAGGTGGACAAAGTAGGGCGTCAATCGCCTCGTGAAACTTCGAGTCCGGAAAAATCAGCCGAGTGGCCAACTGCCTGTTGTGTGTGGAGAGTTGCTTGAGCAAGTCGGACATGTTGGTTGGGTGTTCGTTGCTCATCGGTGGCGTTCTCCGGCCGACCCACGCACCAGCGCGGGCTGGCGCTGGCGCGTCGGGTCAGTGTCCCAGGGTTAGAAACGATCATTGAGCGGCCAACACTTCAAGCAGGTTTTCCAGTCGCGCGCGTTCCACAGTGAACGACGCGGGCAGGGATTTCAAGATCCGAGTTACCTCTGCGCTCGGGAACCAGGCAGCATAGGGTTCGTCGGCGGGCACGAGATAGTAATCCGGTTTTCCGTCTGGGATGTCTCCCTCGAACAGATGTGCCAACGGCAGTTCGAGCCGCCACAGGGTCTCTGCGGCATCGTACGTCATCATGACGATTTTGGAATGGAACGGCTTGCCCTCGTCCATCGCCAGCACACGAACCAGGCCGAAGGGGATGTCTTCCTCCTGCTGCGCGGACAGCAACACCTCATCGCGAACGCAGGTGTACGGCGGCTCGGGAAGCGGCGCGTCCTCGGGGGCGGTGGGTTGCGACTTCGCGGCCGACTTAAGCCCCGACGCATGCCGCGTGGACAGCGGGTCTGGCCCGCTCGTGGACCACGCCTCGCAGATCGGCATCTCCTCCGGCAAGCGGCCCCGGCGGCCGGCAGCAAGAAGCCCTGCCGTCCACAAAGGGATGACCTTTTTGCGCCCCTCTTGGGCGTCGTGTTCTGCCTGCAATTTGCCGGCCAGCGCATCGGCTTGCCCGGCGATGATGTCCTGGATGCCCCCGCTGTCTTCGGTATCCCAGGCTTCAAACCAGGAACGCACTTGGGAGTCGGAGTCCCGGGCGTTCTCGATGGCCTTCTGCAGGCGCGGGTCGTGAATGCACCCCAAGACATAAGCCTCGACATCGGCTTTCGTGATTTTCCGCATGCTCGTGACCTCCAGAGTATTCAGCATCGAGGCTACCTGACGCGTGGCGCCAAGGGCTCGTCTGCTATTAGTCTTAGACACCCGCCAGTTTGGCACGGAGCTGGTTCGTGGCTGTCTTGAAGAGCCTTTGGGTCTTGTAAACGCTCCGCCCCATCTTCGCCGCGGTGTCGTCCCAAGAGAGTTCGTCGTCGATGTGGTATTGCAGAACGCGCTGTTGGTCGGCAGACAATTCAGCTTTCACTTGCCGAATGCGGGCATCGCGTTCCTCGGTTTGGGCGATCGCTGCTGGCGTTTCGTCCTTGTCGGTGGGAGGGTCAGGCGGACGGGTGGCTTCCCCCTTGGCTCCGAAGACATCGGTGTCAGTGCCGATGGTCGCGCGAGCAGGCTTCGAGAGAGCGGGGTCGGGTGGATTCGCTTCTGCCGTACGAGGGGGGTCAAGGCGTTGCTTCTGTCCCCGCCCTGCCCGTATCACACGACCCGGGTCGGCCCTGCGTTCGTACAGCGCGATGTCGAGCCAGGTCTTTTGGGAGTTCCCCCGAGCACGTTGGGAGCGGGTCTGCGCCTGAAAATGGTGCGCACGGCCGCAGAGGACGTAGACCATGTGCGTCAACACGTCGAGAAACTCCTCCCGCGCGCGCTCTCGGAGCGATTGCTTCGGGCCGCCCTGTTGCTTCGACAAGGGCGGCCCCAGTGGCTGTTGAAGATACCGTCGCGTGAGCCGGTAAATCCAGTCGTTGTACTTTTCGGAGCCAGCCAGATCCTCGGCGAACTCCTCCCAGACGGGGCAGCGTTGCCCCTGCCCGCTGGCGATTGCTGCCAGCAGCCACGGGAAAGCGCCGCTGAAAGCTGTGGCAAGGACAGGGGCGTTTGTTGTCCAGTGCCCGTTTTTCAGTTTCAGCTGGGCAGCCTCAAACGATGGGACATCGCAGATGACCAGACCCAGGCATTCCCCGACAGCTCCGTTGCAACAAACGAGCCGATCCAGGTACGCATCGTCTTCAAGATGCAATTTCGGCATGTGGGAGATCCTCCTTTCGGAGGCTTTAAGACACGGAGGAGGTCCTGCTGACGCGCATTTTTGTGATTATCCACAACTCATGTATGAGAATCATGTTGCGATCAATCAGCCTCCAGCTGACGGCAAAGGCCGCACTGGTTTCCTGCCC
This sequence comes from Gemmataceae bacterium, assembly GCA_035637055.1. Lineage (GTDB taxonomy): Bacteria > Planctomycetota > Planctomycetia > Gemmatales > Gemmataceae > DASPXY01. Next base: position 3,592 of record DASPXY010000108.1, read on the forward strand.
CAACAGGCGCCGAATGGACCTCCAGGCCGCTCCCCAGCCGCCAGCGCAGGCGATGCCAGATGCTCGCGGACAACGAACCGTCCAGCAAGTCGAGCCACGACTGCACGCCAAACGAGACTGCAAGACTGTTCAGGGTAATCAACGAACCCAGGCGGCCGCGGGCGTTCCAGGGTTCGGCTGGGCGGCGCGGCAGGGCACCAGGGGGTGCATGGAGTTCATATTCCGCCTGCTCCCAGTCGCCCAGACCACCAACGCAGCGGACACAACCGGCTCCGGGCAGTAGCAGCCGCACGTCGGCGGCGAGCTGACGTTCGCCCGGCGCCGTGAGGGTGATGCCCGTGCCGATGTCGAGGTGAGGCGTCAAGCGGGCACGGGCGTGACGGGCGGCTCGAAGCCGCGCTCCATCCTGGTCCACGCAGGTGACAATCAGATCCGCACCGCCGAGTGCCTCCTCGGACGCGCGGCTATTCAAGGGTCGCATGATCGCTCTCACGGCCGCATCGGGCCGGAACTCCACCAGGCGCCTGCCCAGAGTCACCGCCTTGTTGGTGCCAATGTCGGCCTCGGTGGCGAGCAGCATGCCGTCGAGGTTGTGCGCCTCAATGGCGTCACCGTCCACGAGCGTCAGGCCGCGGACGCCAAGGGCGGCGAACATGCCGGCTGCCAACGTCCCGGTCCGCGAGCAGCCAATCACCGCCACCTGGGCGGTGCGCAGTTTGACCAGAGTGTGGTTCCCGACGGCCCCGCGCAAGCGCTCCCAGCGGGCGTTCTCAAGTGCCGGGAGCAGGTCCACGGGAGGGGACAGTTCTGCGTGAACCATCCCCGGCCCCACGATGCGCAGGCCGGCAAGGGGCCGAATCGTCCCGCGTTCCACGGTCCACCCTTTCCAACCGGCGCGGTGCTGTCCAAAACCAACGAGGAGAATCACGAGCATCTGGGCAAACCGCGGCTGCAGACGGCGCAACCATTCTTGCGGCGTGTCCGGGGCTTCGCCAGCAGGAGCCGCGACGGCGATCCAGTCGCTGAGGGGCGGATAGGCAGCGCCAGTCTGAGGAGCTGCGCTCGCGGTCAACTCCCGCACCAATAGCCCGGTCGGCAGCCGGCCGGGGTCGCGGACCAGGGCGCCGGTGGCGACGAGGCCGGGGTTCGTCAGCATCGGCATCAGCGCTTGACGCCAGATGGCAAAGGCGACAATGACTTCAAATTGGGGTGTGTTGTTCACGGCTGGTTGCCAGGATGAAGGGAGCGTGCCGGGTAGCGACACGCTCCCAGGGCCTCAATCACGGTTCTGAATCTCACGCAGGCGCCCGAGTTTCTCGGCTTGTCGCCGGTCAACCGCGACCTGCGCCTCCGCCAACCGCTGAAGCTGGTCGCCCAGTTCCTCGGAGAGCGGCATGGGGGGTGCCGACCACACGGCCGGCACCAGGGACGATGGCGGGGGCGCCGGCAAGCTCGCCGGCGCTACACTGTCTGGAATGTTCGCGGACAAAAAAGCCTCCTTTACTCGGAATGGGGACGACGGGCGACCTTTTGAGACGGCGGACGTTTCAAACGCGCGTGCTGCCGCATGGCCTTCAGCAAACGGCGATGGGTCTTTGCCACGAGGACGTTCGGCAGTGCCAGCAGTTGCTGCAGACGCGGATCGTTCGGGTAATAGGTGTGGATGCCGACGACAGTGCCGCAGTTGGCCGCCTGGTTCGCCTTGAGGACGGCCAGATCCTGGTCATCAAACAGGACGTGATCGAAGTCGATGACCAGGGTTTCGCCGTCGTCAACGACACCGATTTCGTTGGGGTGGTGACAGACGTAGCGATACCCAAATTGTGCTGCCTCAGCGCGTTCCAGTTCATCGCTGGACACATAAGTGCCACGGACCATGTGCTTTTCTCCTGGGAGCACGTCGCCGGGCCTTGGTGCCCTGGCTCAGTGTTCGGGATGTGCTTGGCATTCCCTGCACCCAGGAGAAGACACGCAGAACGAAGTCAGCAGCAAGAAAAGCGCCCTGGCTTCAAGCGGCCATTCAGGCAAGAGAAGCGATCGTTGCGGTGAACTGAGAACGACCTCCGTTTCCTGATGATGAACAGCGCGGTCCAGTGACCACCGAAGCGATTGCTGGCGCGGCCCGCCGGCTTTCGCCAGAGGAGCGGGCACGCCTTCCCGTCATGCTGTTTGGGCAGGGCGGAGGGAGTCATAAGGCCATGTCATCTGTGGACAATCCCTGACAGGATTGCCCTCTGGAACGTCCAGAATCGCGTCAGAGCCTCGCTGTTGTCCAAGGTGACCCCCGAGCCACCGAGGACTACCTTCGGGGGTCTGACACCGGATATGATGCTATTGGGGAGGCATCCAGCCAACCACGCCCCCCCGGGAGGCAGACCTGTGGCAGCGAACGGCAAGAAGCACGCAGACGATGGCTTGGTCTTTGCGCTGGCAAAGGGGCTGTCGGTGCCCGCGGCCGCCCAGCAGGCTGGTGTCTCCGAGCGCACGGCTTACCGCCGCCTTGACGACCCGCTCTTTCGCCGGCGCATTTCCGAAACGCGCTCAGCCCTGTTCGCCGAAGCTGTGGGCCGATTGGCCGCTCTGGCGGGCAAGGCTGCCGACGCCCTCGGGGAGCTGCTCTCTTCCGACCGCGATTTGGTCAAACTGCAAGCCGCGAAGGGAGTGCTGGACCTGGGGCCGAAGTTGCGCGAAGCCGGCGAGTTGGCCGAGCGCCTCGACGAGGTGGAGCGACAGCTGGCGGGTGGGGACGAAAGCACGGGCCAGCCTCAGAGTGGGGTGGACGAGGAAGAAATGGGGACCGAAGCGCCCCCCGAAGAGGAATTGGGAGCGGGTATCTGACAGCTTGGAGTCCGGAAAGGAGAGCAACGATGAGGGCACACAACCGTCTCGCCAAGGCCCTGGAGCGCCTGGAGCAGCAGGTCAAAGAGCAGCAGAGCCTGCGCCCAGGGAAGGAGCGAGAGGCCGCCGAGCAGCGTCGCTGGGAAGAGACGCTGGAGCGCTTCGGCAACGTGTTGCCCGAGGATCTCTGGGATCGCGTGAAGACGGCGTTGCAGGACGAGTGCTGTCGCCTGTGGGACTGGCTCAAGAACATTGTCAGGGGCCGGTCCCGGCTGCCGGACTGCCTGACCCCCGAGGTGATGCGCCGCCTGGTCCTGATCCGGTTGGAGGAAGCGGACCGATGCGAATCCTGGGAGGCGGTTTGCCTGCGCTGCGGCCTTCAGTACCCCATGCACAAATCGCCGTCGTTGAGCGAGTGGCGGCTCGCGCCCGGGTGTTCGGCAGCCGAGCGGCCGCTGCGCTACGACCTGCCCCACTTCTTCGATCACGACGGCTGCCCGGCTTGCGGCGCCAGTTCCAAGGTTGGGGAGATGAATTGGGCTCACCTCATCGAGGACGGCTACTGGTTCCCGCGACCCTGACCCTCCGCCACAACTCCTGGTTCTGGCTGCCCATCGGTTGCATGTCCCTCCAGTCGCGAGGCCCGCCGCAGTTTCCCTGCCCCGGCATCGTCTCACTCCGAGGGGGCGGAAGTTGACACTTTGCTCCCAGGTATCTTCAGCCGTAAGTGGCCAGGGAGTAATAAGTTACCATCGCGGAAAGCCGGCACCGACAACGCCGAAGTGTCAACCGCCGTCTCACTCTA